>NZ_JBSFDB010000030.1:0-135792 GCF_053593695.1 Streptomyces sp. NPDC002144 | reverse complement strand
CCGGGGCGAGGCGCTGATCCTCGTGGTCACGGCCGTCTCGATCGTCGCGGTCAACATGTTCGAGGGCGTGCTCATCGGTCTGGCCCTGTCCGTGGTCAAGACCGCCTGGGAGGCCTCGCACCTCAGGACCGAGATCGTCGACAAGGGCGCCGGTCCCGTCCAGGTCCATCTGACGGGCAACGCGACCTTCCTCAGGCTCCCGAAGATCCTCGACAGCCTGGAGGCGCTGCCCCAGGACCGCCCGGTGGAGCTGGACCTGTCCGGACTGCACCACCTGGACCACGCCTGCCGTACGGCACTGGAGAACTGGGCCGAGCGCCACAGCGCGGTCGGCACCGAACCGGTGCGGGTGACGACGGCCGCATGAGCACCCCGGTGGCCGGTCCCGGACCCTCGTGGCCCGGGACCGGCCACCGGGCATATCGTTGCAGAAGCAGACAGAAAGACCTCTCCCCGAGGGGGTCGTGATGGTCCCTGAGCTGGTGACAGCCGTCGTCGCGGCCGGAACGGCCGGGCTCGTCTACGCCGCCGCGGCGGCGCGCGTCGTCAAGCAGTACGAGCGCGGGGTGCTCTTCCGGCTCGGGCGGCTCGGCGGTGAGGTGCGCAGTCCCGGCTTCACGATGATCGTCCCGTTCGTGGACCGGCTGGCGAAGGTCAACATGCAGATCGTCACGCTGCCGATCCCGGCCCAGGAGGGCATCACGCGGGACAACGTGACGGTGCGGGTGGACGCCGTCGTGTACTTCAAGGTGGTCGACGCGGCGGCCGCGCTGGTCAACGTCGAGGACTACAAGTTCGCCGTCTCCCAGATGGCGCAGACCTCTCTGCGTTCGATCATCGGCAAGAGCGACCTCGACGACCTGCTCTCCAACCGCGAGAAGCTCAACCAGGGCCTGGAGCTGATGATCGACAGCCCGGCCATCGGGTGGGGCGTGCAGATCGACCGGGTGGAGATCAAGGACGTCTCGCTGCCGGAGTCGATGAAGCGCTCCATGGCCCGCCAGGCCGAGGCCGACCGTGAGCGCCGCGCCCGCATCATCAACGCCGACGCCGAACTGCAGGCCTCCAAGAAGCTGGCCGAGGCCGCCCAGCAGATGGCGGACACCCCGTCCGCGCTCCAGCTGCGGCTGCTGCAGACCGTCGTCGCGGTGGCCGCCGAGAAGAACTCGACCCTGGTGCTCCCCTTCCCGGTGGAGCTGCTCCGCTTCCTGGAAAGGGCTCAGGAACACCCACAGGACCACCACCTGGAGAAGTGACCACGCCGCTGGCGGGCCGCGGATCGCGGGGCTAGCGTTCCGTGCATGCGGCGCACGGTGGTGATCGTCGGTGTGGCGATGGCGGTGGGGCTCGTCCAGGGCTGCGGGGACGGCGCCGCGGGTTCCTCCGCGCCCTCGCCCGCCGCCGGCCGACGTCTCACCGTCTCCAGCCCCGCCTTCGCCGAGGGCGGCACGATCCCGCGGCGCCACACCTGTGACGGCGAGGACGTCTCCCCGCCGCTCGCCTTCTCCGGCCTGCCCCCGGCCACCGTCACCCTGGCCCTCCTGGTCCAGGACCCCGACGCCCCGCACGGCACCTTCACCCACTGGCTGCTGTGGAACGCTCCCCCGGACCGGACCAGGTGGCTCGCCGGCCAGGTCCCGCGAGGAACGGTCCAGGGCCGCAACGGCTTCAAGCGGACCGGTTACGGCGGCCCCTGCCCGCCCGGGGGAGACCAGCCGCACCACTACGCCTTCACGGTCTACGCCGCCGACCGCACCCTCCAGCTGCCCTCCGACGCCTCGCCCGACGACCTGGGGCGCGCACTCGCCGGCCACACACTGGCCTCGGGCACCCTGACCGGCCGTTACGGCCGCTGAACGGAAGGGACACTCCCGTGGCCAAGGACGGAAGGAACCAGGATCTGCGCACGCTGCTGCGCGTGCCCGGCGGTGAACATCTCGACCTGGCCGAGTACGACACCCGGCACGGGCCGGCGAGCCCGAAGGACAAGGCCGCGGGGCGCGCGGAGACCGCCCGCACCGGCAGGCGGCTGGCCAGGCTCCAGGAGCGGCTCTGGGCGGCCGGCACCGCGGGCGACCGGCGCCGGGTGCTGCTGGTGCTGCAGGGCATGGACACCAGCGGCAAGGGTGGCACGATCAAGCACGTCGTCGGGCTGTTCAACCCGGCCGGCTGCCGGACCATGGGCTTCAAGGCACCCACCGCCGAGGAACGCGAGCACGGCTTCCTCTGGCGCATCGAGAGGGAACTCCCCCGCCCCGGCGAGATCGGCGCCTTCGACCGCTCCCACTACGAGGACGTCCTCGTCCCCCGCGTCCGCGCCCTCGCCCCTCGCGACGAGATCGAGCGCCGCTACGACGAGATCAACCGCTTCGAGCAGCGCCTGGCCGACGACCGGGTCACCCTCGTCAAGTGCTTCCTGCACATCTCCTTCGAGGAGCAGCGCCGCCGTCTCCTCAGGCGCCTGGACCGCCCCGACAAGCGCTGGAAGTTCAGCCCCGGCGACATCGACGACCGCGCCCTGTGGCCCTCCTACCAGGAGGCGTACGAGATCGCCCTGCACCGCTGCTCCGCCCCGCACGCCCCCTGGTACGTGATCCCGGCCGACCGCAAGTGGTACCGCGACTGGGCCGTGGCACGGCTGCTCCTGGAGCATCTCCAGGCGCTGGATCCGCAGTACCCGGAGCCGGCGTTCGACCCGGACGCGTGCCGCGAACGGCTCCTGGAACACTGACCCCCGCCGGGCTGGGTACCCGGCCGCCATGAACGAGGACCAGCACGTCAACGGCTCGTACTGGCTCGAGACCGCCCCGGGCCCCGACCATCCGCCGCTCACCGAGGACCTCACGGTCGACGTGGCCGTGATCGGCGCCGGGATCGCCGGACTGAGCACCGCCTGGGAGCTGGCGCGGGCCGGCAGGTCGGTGGCGCTGCTGGAGGCCGACCGGGTCGCGGCCGGTGTCACGGGCCACACCACCGCCAAGCTCACCGCGCTGCACACGCTGATCTACGACAAGCTGCGCCGCACCCGCGGCCCCGACGGCGCCCGGCTGTACGCCCGCTCGCAGAGCGAGGCCGTCGAGCATGCCGCCGAGGTCGCCGAGGAACTCGGCGTGGACTGCGAGTGGGAGCGCCGCGACGCCTACACCTATGTCTGTGACGCGGCCCGGGTGGAGGAGCTGCGGGCCGAGGCGGCCGCCGCGAGCGAGGCGGGGCTGCCGGCGTCGTTCACGACGGACACCGGGCTGCCGTTCCCGGTGGCGGGCGCGGTGAAGGTGACCGGACAGGCGCAGTTCCATCCGCGCAAGTACCTGCTGGCGCTCGCCGAGGACCTGGTCCGCCGGGGCGGGCGCATCCACGAGCACACCACGGTCACCGGCCTCGACGAGGGCGAGCCGTGCCGCGTGGCGACCGCGTCCGGGGCGACGGTGACCGCCCGGGACGTCGTGGTCGCCACGCACTACCCCATCTTCGACCGGGCCCTGCTCTTCACCCGTCTCTCCCCGCGCCGCGAACTGGTCGTCGCCGGGCCGCTCCCCGTCGACCGGGACCCCGAGGGCATGTACATCACGCCGGACGAGGGCACCCGGTCCGTGCGGACGGCGCCGTACGGCGAGGACGGGTGGCGGTTCCTGGTCGTCACCGGCGAGCACTTCACGCCCGGCACCGGAGACACCCGGAGCCGCTTCGAGCGCCTGACGGCCTGGGCCCGCGACCACTTCCCGGACGCCGACCTCACCCACCGCTGGGCCACCCAGGACAACGACCCCACGGACACGGTGCCCATGGTCGGCCTGCTGCACCCGGGCGCCCGGCACGCCTACGTCGCCACCGGATTCGGCGGCTGGGGCCTGAGCGGCGGCATCATGGCGGGCCGGCTGCTGAGCGCGCAGATCCTGGGCGAGCCGTGCGCGTGGAGCGAGCTGTACGACCCGCGGCGGCTGCGGACGGCGGTGCGCGAGGCGCCGACGTTCCTCAAGACGCAGGCCGAGGTGGCCCGGCACTTCGTCGGCGACCGGCTGCGTCCGGTGCCGCCGCTGGAGTCGCTGCCGCCGGGCGAGGGCGCCGTGGTCCGCGCCGGACACGACCGGGTCGCGGTGTACCGGGACGACGACGGCAGCCTGCACGCGGTCTCCCCGCGCTGCACCCACCTCGGCTGCTTGGTCTCCTTCAACTCCGCGGAACGCGCCTGGGAGTGCCCCTGCCACGGCTCCCGCTTCGACAAGGACGGCAAGGTGATCCAGGGCCCGGCGACCAGGCCGCTGGAGCGCCGGGACATCTGACCGGGTGACCTGACCGAGTGACGCCGACCAGAACACCACTCCCATAACCCTACAAATAAGGCAATCAGCTCTACGTTCGTACGGTGATCGCTCCCGTACGACGTGCCGCCGCCCTCTGCGCCCTCGGCACCGCCCTGACCGCCTGCGGCACCGTCAAGGCCCCGCACGCCGCCCACCCGGCCCCGGCCGCCACCTCCGCCGCGCCCTCCCGGCCGCCGACCCTGGCCCCCGGCCCGGGCGGCCTGACGCCGGTCTTCAGGAACGGCCCCCGCACCGACGGGAAGGTCGTCGCGCTCACCTTCGACGCCGACATGACGGCCGACGAGGGCAAGCGGGCCGCGGCGGGCGAGCGGTTCGACAACCCGCAGCTCATCGCGGCGCTCCGGGCGCTGAAGGTGCCGGCGACCGTCTTCATGACCGGGCGGTGGGCCGACGAGTACCCGGTGCAGGCGCGGTCCATCGACCGCGACCCGCTCTTCGAGATCGCCAACCACTCCTACAGCCACTACGCCTTCACCGGCGACTGCTACGGCCTGCCGACCGTCACCGGGGACCGGATGCGGACGGACGTGGAGCGGGCGTACACGGCGTTCCGCCGGGCCGGGGTGAGGGACGCGATGCCGTACTTCCGCTTCCCCGGCGGCTGTTACGACCAGCGGGCCCTCAAGGCGCTGGCGCCCGTGGGCGTCACCGCCGTGCAGTGGGACGTGGTGAGCGGCGACGCGTTCGCGACGGACGCGGACGCGGTGGCCCGGCAGGTCCTGGACGGCGTGCGCCCCGGCTCGGTGGTGGTCATGCACTGCACCCGCAGCGCGGCCCCGGTGACCGAGCGCGCGGTGCGGACGATCGTGCCCGAGCTGCGTGCGCGGGGGTACCGGTTCGTGAAGGTCTCGGAGCTGGTCGGGGACACCAAGGGACGCCGGTGAGCGACGTCCGCGAGCGACTTACGCTGGAGTCATGAGCGACGAGTACTGCACGATCGCCGACGCCACGAAGCCGCCGACGGCGGACGGGCCGCCGTACGCCGACTGTGTGCTGTGCCGGGAGCCGACGGAGTACCCGGAGTCGTACAGGGGCATCACGATGTGCCCGGTGTGCGAGTGGCAGGAGGCCCAGCGCGGCGCCTGCTCGGGGTGAGCGGCCCTTTAGAGTTGCCTGGTGTGAGCCCTGATTCAACAGCAACCGGTGACAGTCCCTTCCGGTCCGAGCGCACCGCCCGCGACGAGGCCCCGCAGTTCGTGCTGCCGCTCGTCGTGCGGATGGAGAAGGCGGCGCCGCCCGCCCGTACCGACGCCCTGGAGACCGCCGCCCGGGCCGTGCTCGTCATGCTCAGCGACGAGCGGTCCCTGGGGGACGGCGTGTGGGCCCAGGCCGTGCGGGAGTGGCAGGACGCGCGGATCCGCAAGGTGGTACGGCGGGCCCGCGGGGCCGAGTGGCGGCGGGCCGAGGGGCTGGACGGGATCACCGTCACCGGGAAGTCCGCCGAGGTGCGGGTCTTCCCGCCGGTACCGCTCGACGGGTGGCCGAAGGACCTGGCCCGGCTGCAGGTGTCCGGCACCGACCTCGACGATCCCGAGGCACCGGCCGAGGCCGACACCTCGCAGCCCGTGCTGTGGCTGAACCCGGAGCTGGACATGTCCGCGGGCAAGGCGATGGCCCAGGCGGGCCACGGCGCCCAACTCGCCTGGTGGGAGCTGTCGGACGAGGAACGCGCCGCATGGCGGGACGCCGGGTTCCCGCTGGCCGTACGGACCGCCGAGCGCGGGCGCTGGGCCGAACTGACCAGCGGTGGGCTGCCGTTGGTGCGGGACGCCGGGTTCACCGAGATCGCGCCCGGCTCGTGCACCGTCGTCGCCGATCATCCGGCCCTGCGATGACACGGCTGGACGGAACGGGACGGAGCGGTCGATCGCTTTACCAGTCGTTTAGTTATTTGGCCTTCGCTTGAACAACCGGGCCCACCCCCGCGTACCTCCTGTCACCGGCGCCCGGGCAACTTCCCCGCGCCGTGGTCCAGTTGGTTTCACCCGGGAGGGACCTTTGCAGCGCATGCGGATCAATGGCACGGCCTTCCTCGTCGCGGCCCTCGTCGCCACCGTCGGAGCGATCGCGTTCCCCGTGTGGTCGTACGCCGACCGGTCCGGCACCGGTCAGGCGAACGTGGCGGCGGGGACCGTGAACACCCAGTGGGGCCCGCTCACCGCCGCCGACCGCGATCTGATCGTGCGGGTGCGGCTGGCCGGGCTGTGGGAGCTGCCGGCCGGGCAGCAGGCTCTCGAGCGCGCGCCGAGCCAGGCCATCAAGGACGCCGGCGACCATCTCATCGTCGGCCACACCGACCTCGACAAACGGGTCCGGATCGTCGCGGCCCAGCTGGGCGTCGCCCTGCCGAACCAGCCGAACGAACAGCAGCAGGGCTGGCTGCAGGAGATGTCGGCGGCGAGCGGCGCGGAGTACGAGTACAAGTTCGTGAACCTGCTGCGGTCCGCGCACGGCAAGATCTTCCCGGCGATCGGCACGGTCCGGAACACCACCCGCAACACCCTCGTACGGCAGCTGGCCTCGGACGCCAACCAGACCGTGCTCGACCACATCACGATCCTGGAGAAGACCGGCAAGGTCGACTTCGACGCCATCGCCAACGACGCGGTGGCCGGGACGACCGCCAGCCCGACCGGACCCGCGGCCCCCGTGCCCGGCCAGGTCGCGCCCTCGGCGCCCGCCGCCCAGCCCAGCGCGAACCTGCCGACGACGTCCAGCCCCTCGCCGGGCGCACCCGGCACGGTCAACACCGGGCGGCCGGACCCGGTGGACACGGCGGGCGTCCTCGGGTGAGCCGGGCGGGACGCGAGGAACCTCAAATGTTGCTCTGAAGGTGCGGGCCGCACGGTTCAGGGCAGGGTGCCGGGGCCATACCCCCGTCACGTTCTTCGGGGAGACGGCAGGGAGGGGACGACCATGGAGCGACTGGGCACGGGCATCGGATGGCGACCGGAGATCGCCGACGCCGTGGAGCTGATGCCGGGCATCGACTGGGTCGAGGTCGTGGCCGAGAACGTGTGCCCGGGGCACCTGCCCGACGCGCTCCGGCGGCTGCGGGAGCGTGGCGTGACGGTGGTCCCGCACGGTGTCTCCCTGGGCCTGGGCGGGGCCGACCGTCCCGACGCGGGCCGGCTGACCGCGCTCGCCGAGCGGGCGGAGGCGCTGGCGTCGCCGCTGGTCACGGAGCACATCGCCTTCGTCCGGGCGGGCGGACCGCTGACGGCGTCCCCGCCGCTGGAGGCCGGTCATCTGCTGCCCGTCCCGCGCACCCGGGACGCCCTCGACGTGCTGTGCGAGAACGTCCGCATCGCGCAGGACGCGCTGCCCGTGCCGCTCGCCGTGGAGAACATCGCCGCGCTGATCTGCTGGCCGGGCGAGGAGATGACGGAGGGGCAGTTCCTGTACGACCTCGTCGACCGGACCGGGGTGCGGCTCCTCATCGACGTGGCCAACCTGCACACCAACCACGTCAACCGCGGCGAGGACCCGGCCAAGGCCCTCGCCGAGCTCCCCGTGGAGGCCATCGCGTACGTCCATGTCGCGGGCGGCTTCGAACGCGACGGGGTCTGGCACGACAGCCACGCCCACCCGGTGCCGGACGCGGTCCTGGACGTCCTGACCGACCTCGCGTCCCGGGTGCGCCCGCCGGGCGTGCTGCTGGAGCGGGACGAGAACTTCCCCGAGCCGGGAGTGCTGGAGGGAGAGCTGGCCGCGATCCGGGCGGCCGTGGAGAAAGGACGGGCGGCGGGCGGCGAGCCGGCGCGGGCGGTACGACGGGAGGTGGCGGCGACCGCGGCGGGCACCGGGACAGTGACAGCGGCAATCACCGAGGAACTCCCGGCCGCCGCCCCCTCCCCCGTTGCCGCCGCCCCGGCTCCGCCTCCCGCCACCCCCACGGGCCACGCCGACGGCGCCCGGCAGCGGCTCGCGCTCGCTCAGACCGCGCTGCTGTCCGCCCTCGTCGCCGGGACACCCGTGCCCGAGGGTTTCGACCGGGGGCGGCTCGGGGTGCAGGCGCGGGCGCTCGCCGGGAAGCGGGCCGATGTGGTGGGGAAGGTCGCGCCCGAGCTGCCGGGGATTCTCGGCGAGGCGTACCGGGCCGCGTTCCTGGCGTACGCGCACGGCCACCCCATGACCGGCGGCTACCGCAGAGACGCGCTGGACTTCGCCGAGCATCTGCTGCTGTCGGGGCGGCTCGCGGAGGGGCGGGTGCGGCGGGAGCTGCGCGGCTGGTGGCTGGAGCGGTCGGGGCCGGTGCCGCCCCGAACCGGGCGGGGGCGGGTGGCCCGGGCGGCGCGGCGGGTGCTGTCGCACCGCTGAGCGGCGGAGTGTGGGATACGCCTCCTCGCGGCATCGATGCCCGCACCACGCAGTAACATGCCAGTCCCGCACTCACAACCGACCAGCGTGCGGTGCCGCAGGCAGGAGGCACCATGCGACCGAGACCACCCATCAAGGGCCGGGGCATCGTCAGTGGAACCGGCGTCATCGTCACCGGTCTGCTCGCGACCCTGCTCGCACTGATCTTCCCGATCTGGTCCTACGCCGACCGGTCGGGAACCGGCGTGAGCGTGCTGAACGCTCAGACCGTCGCCACGAACTACGGCCCCCTGTCGGGCCTCGACCGCGACTTCCTCACCAGGGTCCGCCAGGCCGGGCTGTGGGAACTGCCCGCCGGCCAGGAGGCCGAGCAGAAGGGCACCACCCAGGCCGTACGGACGGCGGGGCAGCACCTCGTCCAGGGCCACACCTTCCTCGACCAGCGGGTCCGGGACGTCGCCGCCAAGCTCGGCATCGAGCTGCCCAACGAGCCCACCGCCCAGCAGCGGCAGTGGCTCACCACCTTGAACAAGGCGCAGGGCGTGGAGTACGACCACGACTTCGTGAACATCGCGCGGCTGGCGCACGGCAAGGTGTTCTCGCTGGTCGCCCAGGTCCGCGCGACCACCCGCAACTCCCTGGTGCGCGCCCTCGCGGACGACGCGAACACGACCGTGCTGGACCACATCAAGGTCCTGGAGGCGACGGGCGACGTCGACTGGGACGCCCTCGCGCGCAACATGGCCGCCGCGAGCACTCCCCCGCTGGTCAACTCCCCGGCCCCGCCCGGACCGACGACGGACCCGAGCCCGGCCGTCCCGGTCGCCCCCACGCCGTCCGCGACCTACTCGCTGCCGCCGGCCGCCTCCAGCCCGCCTCCGCAGTAGTCCCGTTCAGGACAAGCGGAACGTCACAGGCAGACAACGCTCCGTCCGGATTGTGAACAAGGCATGGCGCCCGAGAGGGCCTTTGGCATAGAAACGCGGCATGTTCTGGGTCCTCCTCCTGCTGCTGGCCTGGGCCGTCGCCGGCACGGCGTGTACACGGCTGTGCCTGGCCGCCGTACGCGCGGCGGCCGTCGACACGGACCCGCTCCAGCGTGATCTGACGCTCTACGAAGCCGCGTTCCTCTCCGGCGGTCCGCGCCGGGTCGCCGATCTGACCATGGTCTCCATGGCCCGGCAGCGCCGGCTGCTGCTCGCCCACACCGGCTGGGCGACGGTGGTCGACCCGCGCGGACGGGACGAGATCGAGCAGTCGGTCATCGGGGCCATCGGTCCCGAGGGACAGAACCGCATCGCCCCGGTACGCGCAGCGGCGGCCGCCGCGGACGCGGTGGGCAACCTGGGCGACCGTCTCGTGCGCGCGGGACTGGCCGTGCCGGCCGGCTCCCGGACCACCGTCGCGGCCGCGGTGCGCCAGGTGCGGCTCGCCGTGCCGGCGGTCCTGGCGCTGGGCGCGACCGCGCTGCTGGCCCCGGCCCAGCCGGCCATGTCACGGGGTCTGGTCGCCCTGTGGTTCGCGCTGCCGCTCGCACTGAGCCTGAGCTGTCTGGCCATAGCCCGCGTCGAGGCGCACCCCTACTCCCGCTGGGCCTCCCCGGCCGGTCAGCGTCTGCTGGGCACCCTGGCCCGCCGCCCCTCGGACGGCGACGACCGTACCTACCTCACCTGTGTCGCCGTCCGCGGAGTCCATGCGGTCGGCGAGCCGGACCTGCGCGCCGCCTTCGCACATCGCGACCGGGTCTAGGACTGGTCTAGGACAGGTCTAGGACGGTCTTTCGGGTGTGAGCCGTGTGCCGGGGGCGCACGGGGGGCATTGGGGTCGACACCGCCGGGACGGTGCTTGCCTTCGGCGGGGGCCGAAGGAGACTTCCCTTTTGTCGCCGCCGTGCACCGAAGGGATACGCGATGAGAGCAGCCGCCCTCTACTCGGCCGCCGGATCCTTGCTCCTGACCGCCCTCGCCACGGCCGCGGCCGGCGGCGCCCCCGGTGTCCCGGGCACGGCCGAGCTGCGCGGCACGGCGGTGGCCGCCGCGCGGGCCCGGGCCGCCGGTGTCGACTTCGGCGCGTGCTCGAACGCGCAGGACATGCCGGGCAGCCTGGAGTGCGGCACGGTCTCCGTCCCGCTGGACTACGCGGACCCGGGCGGGCGGCAGATCAAGCTGACCGTCAGCCGGGTGCGGGCCACGCACCGCGACCCGCACAACAGCAAGCGCCGGGTGCCCGGACAGGGCGCCCTGGTCTACAACCCCGGCGGGCCGGGCGGCGACGGACTGTACTTTCCGCTGGTCGGCCTGCTGCCGCAGTGGAAGCGCATCGCCGGCGCCTACGACCTCGTCGGCTACTCCCCGCGGGGCGTGGGCCGTTCGGCGCCCCTGTCCTGCGAGGACCCCAAGCGCTTCTTCAAGGGGCCGTCCCTGGCGCCGACGCATCCCTCGCCGTCGTACAAGAGGGAACGCGTCGCACGGGCCAAGGCGTACGCGCGGGGGTGCGCGCAGCGGGCCGGCAAGGCGCTCGGCCACTACACCTCGCTCGACAACGCCCGCGACCTGGACGTGCTGCGGGCGGCGCTGGGCGAGGAACGGCTGACGTTCATGGGGTCGTCGTACGGCACCTACCTGGGCGCGCTGTACGCCACGCTGTTCCCCTCCCACGTACGCCGGATGGTGTTCGACGCGGCGGTCAACCCCGATCCGGAGCAGGTCTGGTACCGCAACAACCTCGACCAGTCGGCCGCGTTCGAGGAGCGCTGGGCGGACTTCCGGGAGTGGATCGCCGAGCACGACGACGTGTACGGGCTGGGCGGCACGGCCGAGGCGGTGCAGTTCAGCTACGACCGGGCGAGCGCGCGGCTGGCGGCCGAACCGGCGGGCGGCAAGGTGGGGCCGGGGCAGCTGCAGGGCGCGTTCCTGACGGCGGGCTACTACGACGACTTCTGGCCGCAGCGGGCCGAGGCGCTGTCGCGGTATCTGAAGGGCGACCCGAAGCCGCTGATCGAGCAGGCGTCGCCGGTGGTGGAGGCGGCGGCCGAGGTGGAGAACACCAACGCGGTCTACACGGCCGTGGAGTGCAACGACGCGCCCTGGCCGACGGACTTCCGGGTCTGGGACCGGGACAACACACGGCTCGCCCGGGTGGCGCCGTTCGAGACGTGGGACAACGTGTGGACGAACCTGCCCTGCGCGTACTGGCCCGCGCCGCGGCAGCGGCCGGTCGATGTGCGTACGGGTCCCGGTGAGGTGCCGGCGACGCTGGTCCTGGCCGCGGAGCGGGACGCGGCGGCCCCCTACCAGGGGGCGCTGGAGTTGCAGCGGCGGCTGTCGGGGGCGGTGCTGGTGACGGAGCGGGACTCGGGGACGCACGGCGTCGCGGGCGGACCGAACCGGTGCGTCAACGCGTATCTGGACGCGTACCTGCTGCAGGGGCGGCTGCCGCGGCGGCATGCTGCCTGCGCCCCGCACGCCGCCCCCGAGCCGACGCGGCCGGACAGCCGCTCCGCGACGGCCCGGCCGGCGGTGGGGCGCTGATCAGGCGAGGCCGGCGATCAGCTCGGCGACGTCCTTGCGGCGGCCCGTGTAGAACGGGATCTCCTCGCGGACGTGCCGGCGGGCCTCGGAGCCGCGCAGGTGGCGCATGAGGTCGACGATGCGGTGCAGCTCGTCGGCCTCGAAGGCGAGGATCCACTCGTAGTCGCCGAGGGAGAACGACGCGACCGTGTTGGCGCGGACGTCGGGGAAGCCGCGGGCCATCTTGCCGTGGTCGGCGAGCATGCGGCGGCGGTCCTCGTCCGGCAGCAGGTACCAGTCGTAGGAGCGCACGAAGGGGTAGACGCTGACGTAGTTGCGGGGCGTCTCGTCGGCGAGGAACGCGGGGATGTGCGAGCGGTTGAACTCGGCGGGGCGGTGCAGCGCCATGTTCGACCAGACCGGCTCCAGGGCGCGGCCCAGCCTCGTGCGGCGGAAGAGGTTGTACGCCTCCTGCAGCTGGTCGCTGGTCTCCGCGTGCCACCAGATCATGAGGTCGGCGTCGGCGCGCAGCCCCGAGACGTCGTAGGTTCCGCGGACGGTCACGTCCTTGGCGGCGAGCTGGTCGAACAGCTCCTGGACCTCGTCGGCGTAGCCCGCGCGGTCCTCGGGCAGCACGTCCTTCAGCCTGAAGACGGACCACAGGGTGTAGCGGATGACCTCGTTGAGGTCCTTGGCCAGCTTGCCCTTGTTCGGGATCCTGGCGGCCTCGGTGGTGGGGGCGTCGTCACTCATGTCCCTCATTCTCCTGCTCCTCCGTGCAGAGACTGCACCGGGTCGGCGGTGAGCTGCTGCTCACCGGTGAGGTCGCCTTCCAACTGGTCGACGGCCGCGTACGCGCCGGCGATGCAGGCCGGGATGCCGACGCCGTCGTACTGCGCGCCGCAGACGGCGAGGCCGGGGAGCTTGGCGATGTGCTCGCGGATGCGGGCCACGCGCGCGTGGTGGCCGACGGGGTACTGGGGCAGCCCGTCGGTCCAGCGCGTGACGCGGGTTTCGAGCGGGGTGGCGTCCAGGCCGGTGGCGGCCCTGAGGTCGTGGCGGGAGACGTCCACCAGGGCGGCGTCGTCGCGCTGAAGGATCTCCGTCTCGCCGTACCGGCCGACGGAGGTGCGCAGGACCAGGACGTCCGGGTCGTCCTCGGCGATCCAGCCCCACTTCTGGGAGGCGAAGGTGGACGCCTTGATGGTGCGGCCGTCGACCGGCGGCACGAGGAAGCCGCTGCTGCCTTCCGGGAGGGCGGTGTCGGAGCGTCGGTAGGCCAGGGTGACCAGGGCCATGGAGGCGTACTCGACGGCGGCCAGCTCGGCGGCGGCCTCGGGGGCCTCGCCGCGCAGCAGGCCGGCCGCGGCCGGGGCGGGCACGGCGACGATCACCGCGTCGGCGTGCAGGACGCGGCCGCCCGCGACCACCCGCCAGCCGCCGGACGCGTCACGGCGCAGCTCCGTCACCGGGGCGCCGGTGACGATCTCGCCGCCTCGCGCGCGCACCGACTCGGCGACGGCGAGCGGGAGGGTGCCGATGCCGCCCTCGATGCCCATGAACACGGGCCCGGTCTGCTGACCGGCCGCCGCCTTCGCCTGGATCTCGCGGACTCCCTCGGTCAGCGAGGTGTGCGTCCGCGCGACCTGGAAGAGCTGCGGAACCGCAGAGCGCATCGAGATGCGGTACGCGTCGCCCGCGTACACACCGCCCAGCAGCGGCTCCACGAGACGGTCGACGACCTCGCGGCCGAGCCGCGCCGCCACGAACTCCCCGACGGCCACGTCGTCGCCGACCTCCGTGCGCGGCAGGTCGGCGTCGCGCCCGATGCGGGCCAGGCCCTCGTCGGAGAGGACGCCCGCGAGCGCGTCCGCGGTGCCCGGTACGCCCATCACATGCCCCTTGGGCATGGGGCGCAGGGCGCCGCGGGTCCACAGCGAGGCCGAGGCGGTGGCCGGCGGCTGGAGGCGGTCCGTGAGCCCCACCTCGCGGGCCAGGCCGACCGCCTCCGGTCTGCGGGCCAGCATCGACTCGGCGCCGAGGTCGACGCGCACACCGGCGATCTCCCCGGGCAGCAGCTTGCCGCCGACGCGGTCCGACGCCTCCAGCACCGTCACACCGGCGCCCCGCCGCAGCAGCCGGTGGGCCGCGGCCAGTCCGGCGACACCGGCCCCGACGACGACCACCCGGGTTCCGGCACGTGATCCGTTCATGGCTCCACTGTCTCAGACGCAACTGACAGTCGTGCCAGGGCCCATGTGGCCCCGCCGAGTCCCTACCGTGACCGCATCGGGACCACCGGAGCCCAACGTCCCGCGCCCTTCCGGCGTCGAAGGAGCGTCAGTCGTCACGACCCTCGGGGGGTACGCCCACATGCGCGCACGACTTTCCGTACGACCTGTCCAGGCCCTGGCCGGACTCCTGCTGGCCGCGGCACTCGCCCTGACCGGATGCAGTTCCGCGAGCGACTCCGGCGGCACCTCCTCCGCCAAGGGCGCCCCCGCCGCCCGGGGCGACGCGCAGGAGGCCGCTCCGGGCGCGAAGGAGGCGAGCGGGGCTCAGGCGCCGAGCGGCACGAAGGCCCGGTCGCCGAAGCTCACCGCGAGCAGCATCATCCGCACCGCCTCCCTGACCGTGCAGGTCAAGGACGTACCGAAGGCCCTCGACAGGGCGCGGACCACCACCGAGAGCGCGGGCGGCTACGTCGGCGACGAGACCACCAGCCGGGACCCGGAGGGCCGCGAGCACACGCGCGTGGTGCTGCGGGTGCCCGTGGACCGCTACGACGAGGTGCTCGCCGACCTCCAGGGCGCGGGCAAGCTGATCGACCGGACGGCGAAGGCCGAGGACGTCACCGACCAGGTCGTCGACGTCGACAGCCGCGTGAAGTCGCAGCGGGTCAGCGTCGCCCGGGTGCGCGAGCTGATGGACCGGGCCACCAAGCTGAGCGATGTCGTCGCTCTGGAAGGGGAGTTGAGCAGCCGGGAGGCCGATCTGGAGGCGCTGCTCGCGCAGCAGGCGTCGCTGAAGGACCGCACGAGCATGGCCACCATCACGCTGTCCCTGTCCGAGACGCCGGTGAAGGCGGCCGCGAAGGACGACGACCCCGGCTTCCTGGACGCGCTGGCGGGCGGCTGGCATGCCTTCGTGACGATGCTGCGGTGGCTGGCGGTGGCCCTCGGCGCGGTGCTGCCGTTCGCCGCGGTGACCGTCCTGCTCGTCCTGGCCTGGCTGCGGCTGATCCGGCCCCGGCTGCCACGCCGCCCGGCCACCGCACCCGCGACGACCGCACTCGGCCCACTGCCGACGGCCCGCCCGGCCCCGGATGCCGCGAACCCGCGCGAGGAGGGCCGACAGGACTGAAATCCCCCGCGCCCGTAGCGGTGGCTGGCGGTGGCCGTCCTGCTTGTCCTGGCCTGGCAGCGGCTGGTACGCCGCCCGGCCGCTGCACCGGCGACGAGCGCGCTCGGCTCCCTGCCGACAGCCGTCGCGGCCCCGCAGGGCACGGGGCCGCCACGGGACTGAAATGCCCTGCCCCCGTAGCGTGTTCGCATGAGTATGAGCGCTGCGCGGGAACGACTGGTGGTGATCGGCGGTGACGCCGCGGGGATGTCCGCGGCGTCGCAGGCACGCCGGCTGAGGGGCCCGGACGAGCTGGAGATCGTGGCGTTCGAACGCGGCCACTTCACCTCCTACTCGGCGTGCGGCATCCCGTACTGGGTGGGCGGCGACGTCGCCGAGCGGGACCAGCTGATCGCCCGCACGCCGGAGGAGCACCGCGCGCGGGACATCGACCTGCGCGTCCGGACGGAGGTCACGGAGATCGACGTGGCGGGCGGCCGGGTACGCGCGCGTGACGTCGATTCCGGCGCCGAGTCCTGGACGTCGTACGACAAGCTCGTGATCGCGACCGGCGCCCGCCCAATCCGCCCGGACATGCCGGGCGCCGACGCCCCGGGCGTCCACGGGGTCCAGACCCTGGACGACGGTCAGGCCCTGCTGGACTCGCTGGCACGCACGCGTGGCCGTCGAGCGGTCGTGATCGGCGCGGGCTACATCGGCGTCGAGATGGCCGAGGCCCTCATCAACCGCGACTACGAGGTCACGGTCGTCAACCGCGGCAGCGAGCCCATGTCGACCCTCGACGCGGACATGGGCCGCCTCGTGCACGAGGCCATGGAGGGCCTCGGCATCACGATGGTGAACGACGCAGCCGTCACCAAGATCCTCACCGACGGGGACGGCCGGGTCCGCGCGGTCGCCACCGAGGACGCCGAGTACCCGGCGGACGTGGTGGTCCTGGGCATCGGCGTCCGCCCCGAGACGGCTCTCGCGGAGGCGGCCGGCCTCCCCCTCGGCGCCCACCACGGCCTGCTCACCGACCTCGCGATGCGGGTGCGCGGTCACGAGAACATCTGGGCGGGCGGCGACTGCGTCGAGGTCCTGGACCTGGTCTCCGGCCAGGAACGCCACATCGCACTCGGCACCCACGCCAACAAGCACGGCCAGGTCATCGGCACCAACGCCGGCGGCGGCTACGCAACCTTCCCCGGAGTGGTCGGCACCGCGGTCAGCAAGGTCTGCGACCTGGAGATCGCCCGCACGGGCCTGCGCGAGAAGGACGCGCGCAGGGTGGGGCTGGAATTCGAGGCGGTCACCATCGAGTCCACGAGCCGCGCGGGCTACTACCCCGGTGCCTCCCCCATGACGGTCAAGATGCTCGCCGAACGCAGAACCGGACGGCTGCTCGGCGTGCAGATCGTGGGCCGGGAGGGCGCGGCGAAGCGGGTCGACATCGCCGCGGTGGCCCTCACGGCCGGAATGACGGTGGAACAGATGACGTCCCTGGACCTGGGCTACGCTCCCCCGTTCAGCCCGGTCTGGGACCCGGTACTGGTAGCTGCCCGCAAGGCGTCAAAAGCGGTACAGCAACGCCGATAGGGGCGCGGGGCCGTATCGGTGTGCGGCTCCGCCGCGTGGGCGCGACCAACCACGAAGCGCCCGCACCCCTACGGCGACCCCTCACGCGCTCCCGTTGATCCGCTCGATCGCCTGCCGCGCCTGCTCCGCCGGAGGCCGCGGCGGCAACGACGACACCGAGGCCGTCGACGCCATCGCCACCGGCTGCTCCCCCGCGGGCTTCGCGTGCGCCGCCGGCCGTGTGGAGCGCAGCCGGTGGCTCACCGCCTCGTCCAGGGTGACGGGCCGCTGCATCTGGGACGCGAGCCGCCCGGCCTCCTGGCCGAGCCTGGCCACGTCTTCCCACGGCAGCCTCACCACCAGGGATATCTCGGCCTCACCGTCGGGAAGAGCATGCATCGGGGGAGTAACTCGGTCGTTCATCGCCTGTTCCTCACGTCGTCCCCGCGGCCCGCCTTCCCCGCGCCGCGGGCGGTTGACGAGTCATACGGACACGCGCGGGCCCACGTTCACCGGTTCGCCCCGCTCATCGGGGGCACTAATCCCTTGTGGTCATCCCCGTTCATGACGTGAACCCGGTCCGCCGCACCCCCTGGGTGACGTACGCGCTCATCGCCGCGAACGTCTTCGTGTTCCTGTCGACACCCGGCATCGCCGGCTCCGTGGCGGGCGGCAGCGACCTGTCGCAGACGTGCCATCTGCAGGCGTTCCTGGATCATTACGCCGCGGTGCCACGGGAGTTGATCCACCATCAGATGCCCCAGCTGGTGCCCACGGGCGACGTGCGCGGCGGTGGCTGTCTGCTCGCCCCGCCGGGCTACGACAAGTCGCCCCCGCTGTCGGTCCTGACGGCGATGTTCCTGCACGGCAGCTGGCTGCACCTGCTGGGCAACATGCTCTTCCTGCTGATCTTCGGCAACAACGTCGAGGACCGCATGGGCCACATCCGCTTCGCCCTCTTCTACGCCGTCTGCGGCTATGCGGCCGGTTACGGCTTCGCCCTTCTCAACGCCGACTCCGGCGACCCCCTGATCGGCGCCTCGGGAGCCATCGCGGGCGTGCTCGGCGCCTATCTGGTGCTGTATCCGAAGGCCAGGGTGTGGGTCCTCGTACCGTTTCTGATCTTCCTGCCGCTACGGCTGCCCGCCTGGCTGGTGCTGGGCTTCTGGTTCGTGCTGCAGGCCTTCTACTCGGCCGGCCAGGGCGTCTCCGCCGCCGGCACCGTGGCGTACGCGGCGCATGTCGTGGGCTTCATCGCCGGCATGCTGCTCGCCTGGCCGCTCAAGCCGGGCACTCCCCCGCCGCCGGAACCGCGCGGCCTGCTGTTCGGCAGGAAGGCGCAGCCCCGGCACACCTGGTGAGCGGCGGAGCGGATCAGCGCGCGGTCTGGGTGTGGACGTACTCCGCGAGCCGGGTCAGCGCGTCGGGGTCGATGGACGGCGTGACGCCGTGGCCCAGGTTGAAGACGTGTCCCTCCAGGCCTGCGGCCGCGTCGAGGACCTCGCGGGTCTTCTCCTCGACCGTCTCCCGGGGGGCGAACAGGACGGTGGGGTCGAGGTTGCCCTGCAGCGCCTTGCCCGGGCCGATGCGGCGGGCGGCCTCGTCCAGCGGGACGCGCCAGTCGACGCCGACGACGTCCGCGCCCGCCTCGCCCATGAGCCTCAGCAGCTCGCCGCTGCCGACGCCGAAGTGGATGCGCGGGACGCCGTATCCGGCGACGGCCTCGAAGACCTTCGCGGAGGCGGGCATCACCGACCGCTTGTAGTCGGCGGGGGCCAGCGCGCCGACCCAGGAGTCGAAGAGCTGCACGGCCGAGGCGCCGGCCTCGATCTGCACCTTCAGGAAGGCCGCCGTGATGTCGGCGAGACGGTCGAGCAGGTCGGCCCAGAGCTCCGGGTCGCCGTACATCATCGCCTTGGCGTTCTCGTACGTGCGCGACGGGCCGCCCTCGACGAGGTAGCTCGCGAGGGTGAAAGGCGCGCCGGCGAAGCCGATGAGCGGGGTGGCGCCGAGCTCGCGGGTGAGCAGGCCGATCGCCTCGGTGACGTAGGAGACGTCCTCGGGGGTCAGGTCGCGGAGCTGGGCGAGATCCGCGCGGGTGCGGATCGGGTGGGCGACGACCGGGCCGACGCCCGGCTTGATGTCGAGGTCGACGCCGATGGCCTTGAGCGGGACGACGATGTCGCTGTAGTAGATCGCCGCGTCCACGTTGTGGCGGCGGACCGGCTGCAGCGTGATCTCCGTGACCAGCTCGGGGCGCATGCAGGACTCGAGCATGGGGACGCCCTCGCGCACCTTGCGGTACTCCGGGAGCGAGCGCCCCGCCTGGCGCATGAACCACACCGGAGTGTGGGGCACGGGCTCCCGGCGGCAGGCCTTGAGAAAGGCGGAGTCGTGCGTGGGGGACGGCGGCTGGGTCTCGTTGGCGCTCACGGGGCAAGTCTGACATGACGCCGACGGGGCTCCCGCCCCGCACGGGGTTACAGCCATGTACACCCGATCCCGGGTGTCTAGGCCCGCACCACGCCCCTGTTCCCCTTAATCTTCCGGCATGGCTGCGGCTCAGGAACGACTGTCGGACGGCGCTGGCGGGATGGATGACGGCAAGGAGGGGGACGGGGACGGGAGCGGGGCTGCTCCGCCGGCTTTCCTCGCGGCGGTGCAGGCCCTGCGCGGCAGCCGGCTGCGGCCCCAGATCGAGGTGGAGCCGACCCGCGCCCCGCAGCGGCTCGCGCCCCACGCGTACGCGCTGGAGGCGACCGTCGTCGACGGCGAGCAGGACCTGGCCGACGGGCGTCTGGTGCTGCTGCACGACCCGTCCGGGCACGACGCCTGGCGGGGCACCTTCCGGCTGGTGACGCTGGTGCGCGCGGAGCTGGAGCCGGAGATGGCCGCCGATCCGCTGCTGCCGGACGTGTGCTGGTCCTGGCTGACCGGCGCGCTGACCGCGCGCGGGCTGTCGTACGGCGAACCCAGCGGCACCGTCACGCGCGCGAGTTCGCACTACTTCGGCGGGCTGTCGGAGCGTCCCGCGGCCTCGCAGATCGAGATCCGCGCCTCCTGGACGCCCCGCGAGGGGCTCGGCGGGGTCCCGGACACGGCCGCCCATCTGGCGGCCTGGTGCGATCTGCTGGCCCAGGTCGCGGGGCTGCCGCCGGCCGGGCCGGGTGACGCGTCGGTGGTGACGTTGCCGCAGCGGCGGGGGCCGCAGTCACGCTGACACGCCCTTTTTGGGCGTCACTTTGTCGATACGGCCACTTTCAATCACGAATCGGCCCTCGAACGAACCGATTCGTTCACCGAACGATCGACCGCGTGTCCGAATTGCTCGTATTGTTACTCACTAAATCGTGATCTTTCCCTAAAGGACCCCGGGTTCGCTGCCGAAGACGACTGTGACCTTGAAAGCCGTCCCGCACCCCAGGAGGCCTGGTGTCCGTTCTCCTCGAGCAGCCCGCAAGCCTGGTCGCCTACCGCCCGAACAAGCCGACCGCCATGGTGGTCGTGGCCGACCCGCGCGTCCGCTCCACCGTCACCCGCCACCTGTGGGCGCTCGGTGTGCGCGACGTCATCGAGGCCTCGTCCATCGCGGAGGCTCGTCCCCGCATCGGCAACCCCCGCGACATCTGCGTCGCCGACGTCCATCTGCCCGACGGCTCGGGCCTCACCATCCTTTCCGAGACCCGCGCCGCGGGCTGGCCCAACGGCCTGGCCCTCTCCGCCGCCGACGACATCGGCGCCGTGCGCAACGCCCTCGCGGGCGGCGTCAAGGGCTACGTCGTCACCGGCACCCGCACCAACGTCGGGCTCCCCACCCGGCCCGGTGCCGCCCCCATCGGATCCGCCGCCGCCCGTATGCACCGCCGCCCCCCGGGTGCCCCGAGCCACCCGGGCGGCTACCGCGAGCTCTCCGGCCGTGAGGTCGAGGTGCTGAGACTGGTCGCGGAGGGCCAGTCGAACAAGGCTATCGGCGTCTCCATGGGCCTGTCCGCGCTCACCGTCAAGAGCCACCTCGCCCGCATCGCCCGCAAGCTCGGCACCGGTGACCGCGCCGGGATGGTGGCCGTGGCCCTGCGCACCGGCATCATCCACTGAGGCGGGCGGGCCCGGTGTCCATATCCGTGAACCAGGGCTTTCGTCGAACTGACTGGTTTGCGACCCTCAGGCGCCTGCCGACGGAACGTTCCATCGGCAGGCGCCGTCCATCCACAGATACCCTTGACATGTGACCGACGCCCAAGAAACCGCAGCAGACGCATCACTGCGAACCACCGGAGGCGCCCCTCCGGACGACGGCGGATCTTCTGACACCGGGGCGCCGATCCCTCTGCTGGAACCGCGCGAGGGCATTCCGCCCGTGATCGCCGACGCCGAGTCGCTGGCCAGGACGATCGCCGCGTTCGCCGCCGGTTCCGGCCCCGTCGCCGTCGACGCCGAACGCGCGTCCGGCTACCGCTACGGCCAGAAGGCCTATCTGGTGCAGCTGCGCCGCGAGGGCGCGGGCACCGCGCTGATCGATCCCGTCGCCTGTCCGGATCTGTCCGGGCTCGGCGAGGCGCTCTCGGGCGTCGAGTGGGTCCTGCACGCGGCCACCCAGGACCTGCCCTGTCTGCGCGAGATAGGCATGGTGCCGACGCGGCTGTTCGACACCGAGCTGGCGGGGCGGCTCGCCGGGTTCCCGCGGGTCGGCCTGGGCGCGATGGTCGAGGGCGTCCTCGGCTTCGTACTGGAGAAGGGGCACTCCGCGGTCGACTGGTCGACCCGGCCGCTGCCCGAGCCGTGGCTGAGGTACGCGGCGCTGGACGTCGAGCTCCTGGTCGATCTGCGCGACGCGCTGGAGAAGGAGCTGGACCGGCAGGGCAAGCTGGAGTGGGCGCGGCAGGAGTTCGACGCGATCGCCGCCGCGCCGCCGGCCGAGCCGCGCAAGGACCCCTGGCGCCGGACGTCCGGGATGCACAAGGTCCGCCGGCGCCGCCAGCTGGCCGTGGTACGAGAGCTGTGGCAGACGCGGGACCGGATCGCACAGCGGCGGGACGTGTCGCCGGGCAAGGTGCTCAGCGACGCGGCCATCGTGGAGGCGGCGCTCGCCCTGCCGGCGAACGTGCACGCGCTGGCCGCGTTGAACGGCTTCGGGCACCGGACGGGGCGGCGCCAGCTGGAGCAGTGGCAGGCCGCCGTGGACCGGGCGAAGGCCCTGACCGAGGCTCAGCTGCCGGCCCCCGGGCAGCCCGTGACCGGGCCGCCGCCCCCGCGGGCATGGGCCGACAAGGACCCCGCGGCCGCGGCACGGCTGTCCGCCGCGCGGGCCGCGGTCTCGGCGCTGGCCGAGACCTTGAACATGCCGCAGGAGAACCTGATCGCGCCGGACACCGTGCGGCGGGTCTGCTGGGAGCCGCCGGCGGTCGTGGACGCCGAGTCGATCGCGGGCGCGCTGGCCGGGTACGGGGCGCGGCCCTGGCAGGTCGAGCAGGTGACGCCGGTCCTGGTGGCGGCGCTGTCCGCCGGGACCTGAGGCCGGTCATCGGCTCGCGCCGCGGGTCTCCCAGTTGGCTCCGAACGGGCCCTTGAAGCGGAACAGGGACGTCGAGATCGCGCCAAGATCCTGCGACGGCATGTCGAGGAAGGGGATGCAGAAGTCCCCTTCACGATCACCACAGTGCGGAAGGTGAAGCCGTCGACGGCGTAGGCGGCCGTTCGGGGCGATCACCGGCGAGGATCCCGGGTGTGACCTTCGCCGCTCCCGCCCGCAGGACTGGGCAGCTACGTTACTCATAAGTAGCATGGGACTGAGCGCGCGCTCAGCGCGGCCGCAGCAGTGCAGATCCCGCATCTGGAGGAGAGCCATCGTGCCTCGTACCGTCAGGGACGTCGTCTTCGTCGACGGCGTCCGTACCCCGTTCGGCAAGGCGGGCCCGAAGGGCATCTACCACGAGACCCGCGCCGACGACCTCGTCGTGAAGGCGATCCGGGAGCTGCTGCGCCGCAACCCCGGTCTCGACCCGAAGAAGATCGACGAGGTCGCCATCGCGGCGACCACGCAGATCGGTGACCAGGGCCTCACCCTCGGCCGCACGGCCGGCATCCTCGCCGGGCTGCCGCAGTCGGTCCCGGGTTACTCGATCGACCGTATGTGCGCCGGTGCGCTGACCGCCGTCACCACCACCGCCGGCTCCATCGCCTTCGGCGCCTACGACGCCGTCATCGCCGGTGGTGTCGAGCACATGGGCCGGCACCCGATGGGCGAGGGCGTCGACCCCAACCCGCGCTTCGTCAGCGAGAAGCTGGTCGACGAGTCGGCGCTGTTCATGGGCATGACCGCCGAGAACCTGCACGACCGCTACCCGCACATCACCAAGCTGCGCGCCGACGAGTACGCCGTGCGCTCCCAGGAGAAGGCCGCCAAGGCCTACGCCAACGGCAAGATCCAGGCCGACCTGGTCCCGATCTCCGTGCGCCGCACCAACCCCGAGGCCGGCGAGACCGGCTGGGGCCTGGTGACCGCCGACGAGCCGATGCGCCCGGGCACCACCCTGGAGAACCTGCAGGGCCTCAAGACGCCGTTCCGCGTCCACGGCCGGGTCACCGCGGGCAACGCGGCAGGTCTGAACGACGGCGCCACCGCCTCGATCATCGCCTCCGAGGACTTCGCCCGCGAGAACGACCTCCCGGTCAAGATGCGCCTGGTCTCCTACGCCTTCGCGGGTGTCGAGCCCGAGGTCATGGGCTACGGCCCGATCCCGGCGACCGAGAAGGCCCTCGCCAAGGCCGGTCTGTCGATCGAGGACATCAACCTCTTCGAGATCAACGAGGCCTTCGCCGTCCAGGTCCTGGCCTTCCTCGACCACTACGGCATCGCCGACGACGACGAGCGCGTCAACCAGTACGGCGGCGCGATCGCCTTCGGCCACCCGCTGGCCTCCTCCGGCGTCCGTCTGATGACGCAGCTGGCCCGCCAGTTCGAGGAGCAGCCGCAGGTCCGCTACGGCCTCACCACCATGTGCGTCGGCTTCGGCATGGGCGCCACGGTCATCTGGGAGAACCCGCACTTCGAGGGGGACAAGTGAGCACCACCGCTGAGCTTTTGAAGGGTGCGGCCGAGCTGTTCCCCGACGAGGTCGTCACGTCCGCGCACGTACGCCACCTCGACCTGCCGTTCGGCGCGGGGCGCTTCGCGCTCATCACGCTGGACAACGGCTTCGACCACACCAAGCCGACCACCTTCGGCCCGGCCTCGCTGGCGAACCTCAACACCGCCATCGACCAGGTCGAGAAGGAGGCCGCGGCCGGCGAGATCGTCGGTGTCGGCATCACCGGCAAGCCGTTCATCTTCGCCGTCGGCGCCGACCTCAAGGGCGTCGAGCTGCTGAAGGATCACCAGGACGCGCTGGCCATCGGCAAGGGCGGCCACGAGGTCTTCAAGCGCCTCGGCGGCCTCGCGGTGCCCACCTTCGCCTACTACAACGGTGCCGCGATGGGCGGCGGCGTCGAGGTCGGCCTGCACTGCCAGTACCGCACGGTGTCCGCGGCCCTGCCCGCGTTCTCCCTGCCCGAGGTCTTCCTCGGCCTGGTCCCCGGCTGGGGCGGCTGCACCCTGCTGCCGAACCTGATCGGCGCCGACAAGGCCGTCTCGGTGATCATCGAGAACAGCCTCAACCAGAACAAGCAGCTCAAGGGCGCCCAGGTCTACGAGCTGGGGATCGCCGACGCCATCTTCGAGGGCGCCGACTTCCTGGAGCAGTCGCTGCTGTGGACGGCGGCCGTCCTCAAGGGCGAGATCGTCGTCGAGCGCCCGGTCATCGACCGCGGTGAGGCCTGGGACCAGGCCGTCGCCAAGGGCCGCTTCATCGCGGACTCCAAGGTGCACGGCGCCGCCCCGGCCGCCTACCGCGCCCTCGACATCATCGCCGGCGCCAAGAACGGCGACCTGCAGCAGGGCTACGACGCCGAGGACAAGGCCCTCGCCGACCTCATCATGGGCGGTGAACTGCGCGCCGGCATCTACGCGTTCAACCTGGTGCAGAAGCGCGGCAAGCGTCCCGCGGGCGCACCCGACAAGTCGCTCGCCCGTCCGGTCACCAAGGTCGGTGTCGTCGGCGCCGGTCTGATGGCCTCCCAGCTCGCCCTGCTCTTCCTGCGCCGCCTGGAGGTGCCGGTCGTGCTGACCGACATCGACCAGGAGCGCGTCGACAAGGGTGTGGGCTACGTCCACGCCGAGATCGACAAGCTGCTCGGCAAGGGCCGTATCAACCAGGACAAGGCCAACCGTCTCAAGGCCCTGGTCACCGGTGTGCTGGACAAGGCCGAGGGCTTCGCGGACGCCGACTTCATCATCGAGGCCGTTTTCGAGGAGATCGGCGTCAAGCAGCAGGTGTTCGCGGAGGTCGAGGCGGTCGCCCCGGCGCACGCGATCCTCGCCACCAACACCTCCTCGCTGTCGGTGACGGAGATGGCGTCGAAGCTGAAGAACCCCGAGCGGGTCGTCGGCTTCCACTTCTTCAACCCGGTCGCGATCCTGCCGCTCCTGGAGATCGTCCGCGGCGAGCAGACCGACGACGCGTCGCTCGCGACCGCGTTCGCCGTGGCCAAGAAGCTGAAGAAGACCGCGGTTCTGGTCAAGGACGCCCCGGCGTTCGTCGTGAACCGCATCCTCACCCGCTTCATGGGCGAGATCCAGAACGTCATCGACGAGGGCACCCCGGTCGAGGTGGCGGAGAAGGCGGTGGAGCCCCTGGGCCTGCCGATGTCTCCTCTCGTCCTCCTGGAGCTGGTCGGTCCCGCGATCGGTCTGCACGTCTCGGAGACTCTCAACCGGGCCTTCCCGGACCGCTTCACGGTCTCCCCCAACCTCAAGGCGGTCGTCGAGGCGGGCAAGCGCGGCTTCTACGTCTACGACAGCGGGAAGCCGGAGCTGGACCCGGAGGTCGCGGCGCTGCTGAAGCAGGGCGACAGCGTCCTGACGGAGGAGCAGGTCCGCGAGCGCGTCCTGGACGCGGTGGCGCAGGAGATCGGGCTCATGCTCGACGAGGGCGTCGTCGCGGAGGCCCAGGACATCGACCTGTGCCTGATCACGGGTGCCGGCTGGCCCTTCCACCTGGGCGGCATCACGCCGTACCTGGACCGCGAGGGTGTCTCCGAGCGCGTGAACGGCAAGAAGTTCCTGGCTCCGGGTGTGGCGTCGGTTCCGGCGTAACACCTGACAGCGCGTGAAGAGGGCCTCCGCCGGCGGGCGGAGGCCCTCTGTCGTTCCGTGCCGGGGTTCGTTGCGAACGTTGCGAAGAGGGCGGTCACACGTCGCGCCAGGCCTCCAGGGCCAGGCCCGGTTCGGACTTGCGGCGGGTGAGGAGGAGTTGGCCGGTCGAGGGGGACAGCGTCGCCGCCACCACGCGGTCGTCCTGGTCCACCGTCAGGGAGACCGTGGCGTCCGAGGGCAGCGCCGGTCCGGAGTCGGTCCACCAGGCGCCCGCCGACTCCTGCTCGGTGGGGTACGCGGCGAAGGCGATCCGGCCGGCCGCCGAGCGCTGGGCGAGCAAGGTGCAGTCGTGGCCGTCGAGTTCGCAGCGGACGGCGGAGACCGGACCGGGCCCGGCGGAGGGCAGCAGGGTGACGGGCTTGGCACCCGGTCGCCAGGCGCACAGGTCGCCCGAGTCGTCTGTGTAGAAGAGCGTCGTGCTGTCGGGGGACGTGGCGAGGGCGCGCAGGGTGTCCGGGCGGACCGGCGCCTCCATCGCCTCCTCCAGCGTGAGCGCGGCGCCCGGTTCCTCCTGCCGCCAGTGCAGGATGCCGCCGGGCACGGCCGCGTACAGCTCCACGCGTCCCGACTCCCCCGTCACCGCCGCCAACTCCCCTTGGACGTCACGTCCCTTGAGGTCCGCCCAGGGCTCCCAGCCGCCCTTCTCCTTCTGCGCGGCCAGGCTCACCCCGCCGGCCTTGTTGCGGACGAAGACATGGGCGCGGCCCTGCGCGTCGACCGCGACGGCGGGCGGACCGGTGAGGGCGCCCTTCTTGTCGGGGTGCCCGATGGACGCCCAGTCGAGGGCCGCGAGCCGGGGCCGGAAGTGGGTGGAGTGCACCAGGCCCGCCTCACCGGCCGTCGTGGGGCGCCAGCACACCAGATGGGCGTAGAGGTCGCGGCCCTGTCCGACGGCACACGAGGACGGATGCAGCTTCTGCTCGCCGCCGACCCTGCGCGGGTCCGTCCAGGGGCCGCCGGGGGCGCGTTCCGCCCGGCACAGCACGGCATCGTCCGTCGGGAGGTACACACTGAGCCGGCCGTCACGGCCGCGCAGAAGCCAGTCGCCGTTCACCAGTTCACTTTAAGCGGCCGCCCCGACGCAACGCGGTCCGGCCCCTCCGGGGCGCGTGCCCGACGCGCACGAGGGGGTACTGAACCGGCAGGCTGTTCCCGAGCAGCACCGCACACACTCGGCAACGACGTGAGAAGGAAGCCGATCTCATGACCGACAAGCTCACCGTGAGCGTCCTCGGTACGGGCATCATGGGCGCCGCCATGGCCCGCAACCTCGTCCGTGCCGGACACACCGTCCGCGCCTGGAACCGCACCCGCGCCAAGGCCGAGCCACTCGCCGCCGACGGGGCGCACATCGCCGACACGCCCGCGGAGGCGGTACGGGGCGCCGACGTGGTCCTGACCATGCTGTACGACGGTCCCGCGACCCTGGACGTCATGCGCGAGGCCGCCTCCGGACTGCGGTCGGGCGCCGCGTGGGTGCAGTCGACCACCGCCGGGATCGACGCGGTCGCCGACCTGGCCGCCTTCGCCGCCGAGCGGGGACTCGTCTTCTACGACGCCCCGGTGCTCGGTACGCGCCAGCCCGCGGAGGCGGGGCAGCTGACCGTGCTGGCCGCCGGGCCGGTCGAGGGGCGGAGGGTGGTGGAGCCGGTGTTCGACGCGGTGGGCGCGCGGACGGTGTGGACCGGGGACGACGGCGGGGCGGGCAGCGCGACACGGCTGAAGCTCGTCGCCAACAGCTGGGTCCTCGCGGCCACGGCGGCGACCGGGGAGGTGCTGGCCCTGTCGAAGGCGCTGGACGTCGACCCGGCCGGCTTCTTCGACCTCATCGCGGGCGGGCCGCTCGACATGGGCTACCTCAGGGCCAAGGCCGGGATGATCCTCGAAGGGCGGCTCTCCCCCGCCCAGTTCGCGGTGACCACGGCCGGCAAGGACGCCCGCCTCATCGTCGAGGCCGGCCGCGACAACGGCGTACGCCTGGACGTGGCCGCGGCCACCGCCGAACGCATGGAACGGGCGGCGGGCCAGGGCCACGGCGACGAGGACATGGCCGCGGCGTACTACGCGAGCTTCGAGGAGAAGCCGACGGACTGATCCAGGACGGGCGGACGGCTCCGGCCGACGGCTGTGCGAACCTTGCCCCATGAGTGAGAGCGACCCGCTGCTGGTGATCGTCGACGGCGCCAATGTCGTCGGGTCGGTGCCCGACGGGTGGTGGCGGGACCGGCGGGGGGCCGCGGAGCGGCTGCGGGACCGGCTCGCGGCGGACGGTGTGCCGGGGCACGCCGGGCCCGTGGAGATCGTGCTCGTGGTCGAGGGCGCGGCGCGCGGTGTGACGCCGGTGCCGGGCGTGCGGATCGAGTCGGCGCCGGGCAGCGGGGACGACCACATGGTCGCGCTGGTGGCGGCAGCGGCCGACCGCCCGGTCCTGGTGGTGACCGCGGACCGGGAGCTGAGGCGCCGGGTGACGGAGCTGGGCGCGGAGGTGACGGGCCCCCGAACGGTCAGACCGACCTGACGCCCACCCACCGGGCAGCCGGCGTTCGTCCATACCCGGCGTCACCTCGTCGCCGGCTGCTCCTCGCGGCGCGCCAGGCGGCTGTGGGTGCGGCCGTAGAGGAAGTACACGCCGAAGCCGATGACCATCCAGATGGCGAAGCGGAGCCAGGTCTCGGCGGGGAGGTTGAGCATCAGCCACAGCGACGCGAGCACCGACAGGATCGGCACGAAGGGGACCCACGGGGTGCGGAAGGAGCGGTCCAGGTCGGGGCGGGTGTTGCGCAGGATGATGACGCTGATCGCGACGACGATGAACGCGAAGAGCGTGCCGATGTTCACCAGTTCGGCCAGTTCGCTGAGGCTGGTGAAGCCCGCGATGATCGCGATGACCACGCCGAGCAGGATGGTCGGGCGGTACGGCGTGCGGAAGCGCGGGTGGGTGTGGGAGAAGAAGCGGGGCAGCAGCCCGTCGCGGCTCATCGCGAAGAAGACGCGGGACTGGCCGAGGAGCAGGATCATGCAGACCGTGGTCAGGCCGACCGCCGCGCCGAAGCTGATCAGACCCGCGAACCAGGGGTGCCCCGTCGCCTTGAACGCGTCGGCCAGCGGTGCGTCCACCGACAGCTTCGTGTACTTCTGCATGCCGGTCACCACGATCGACACGGCCACGTAGAGCGCCGTGCAGATGATCAGGGACCCGATGATCCCGCGCGGCACGTCCCGCTGCGGGTTCCGCGTCTCCTCCGCGGCCGTGGCGACGACGTCGAAGCCGATGAAGGCGAAGAACACCACGGACGCGGCGGTGAAGATGCCCATGACGCCGAAGTTGGAGGGTGCCCAGCCGAACATCAGCTGGATCAGCGGCGCCTTGAGGTTGCCCCCCGCCTCCACGGTCTGCGCCTTGGGGATGAACGGGTCGTAGTTGTCGCCCTTGATGAAGAACGCGCCCGCGATGATGACGACGAGGACGACGGCGACCTTGATGGCGACGACGACCGAGGTGACGCGTGCGGAAAGCTTCATGCCGATGACGAGGATGGCGGTGAGCAGCAGCACGAGCGCGGCGGCGAGGATGTCGAAGCCGAACCCGGAGGCGCCGTCCCGCCCGCTGAGCGAGGCGGGCAGATGCCAGCCCGCGTTGTCCAGCAGCGAGTGGATGTAGCCGGACCAGCCGACGGCCACCACCGCCGTGCCCAGCGCCAGCTCGAGGACCAGGTCCCAGCCGATGATCCAGGCCGGGAACTCCCCCAGCGAGGCGTAGGAGAAGGTGTACGCGGAGCCCGCGACCGGCACCGTGGAGGCGAACTCGGCGTAGCACAGCGCGGCGAGCGCGCAGACCACGCCGGCGACGACGAAGGACAGGGACACGGCGGGGCCCGCGGTGTTCTTGGCGGCCGTGCCGGTGAGGACGAAGATCCCGGTGCCGATGATGACACCGACGCCGAAGACCGTCAGATCCAGCGCGGACAGGGATTTTCGGAGCGCGTGCTCGGGCTCCTCGGTGTCCTGGATGGACTGCTCGATGTTCTTCGTCCTGAAGAGGGTGCTGCTCACGGGCGTACCTCCCACGCTGTGTCGTCCCCGACATGATCGAGAGGGGGCGTAGTGCGTATGCCCCGGCGCGAGCGGATTCACGCGAATGGGCCGCTTTCACCACCCCTGGCGGTGGCGGAAGCGGCCCATGGGAGGCGGGTGTCGCGTCAGTCCCGGGCGGGCTCCACCTCGGCCGCCGCACGGTCGTAACGGCCGTCGAGCCTGGAGACGAGGCCGGTGACCTGGCGGGCGATGTCGGGGGCGGTGAGGCCGATCTCCGCCATCACCTCGGCGCGCGAGGCGTGGTCGAGGAAGCGCGGCGGGATGCCGAAGTCGCGCAGGGGTACGTCGACGCCCGCGTCCCGCAGCGCCTGGGCGATCGCCGAACCGACGCCGCCGACCCGGGAGTTGTCCTCGACGGTGACGACCACCCGGTGCCGCTCGGCGAGCGGGGCCATGGCCTCGTCCACCGGCTTGACCCAGCGCGGGTCGACGACCGTGGTGGAGATGCCCTGCTTCTTCAGCAGCTCGGCGATCTCCAGGCACATGGGCGCCAGGGCGCCCACGGAGACCAGCAGCACGTCCGGCGTGTCCGTGCCCGGCTCGCGCAGGACGTCCATGCCGCCCACCCGTCCCACGGCGGGTACGGCGGGGCCGACGGCGCCCTTGGAGAAGCGCACCACGGTCGGCGCGTCGTTGACCTGGACGGCCTCGCGGAGCTGTGCGCGCACCTGGTCGGCGTCGCGCGGGGCGGCGAGCCTGAGGCCCGGGACGACCTGGAGGATCGACATGTCCCACATGCCGTTGTGGGAGGCGCCGTCGGTGCCGGTGACGCCGGCCCGGTCCAGGACGAAGGTCACGCCGCACCTGTGCAGCGCCACGTCCATCAGGACCTGGTCGAAGGCGCGGTTGAGGAAGGTGGCGTACACGGCGAAGACGGGGTGCAGTCCGCCGTGCGCGAGGCCGGCCGCGGAGACGGCGCCGTGCTGCTCGGCGATGCCGACGTCGTAGATCCGCTCGGGGAAGGTGTCGGCGAACTTCTTCAGGCCGACCGGCTGGAGCATCGCGGCCGTGATGGCGACGATGTCCTTCCGCTCCTTGCCGAGTTCGACCATCTCGTCGCCGAAGACGGAGGTCCAGTCGGCGCCGGAGGCCTTGATCGGCAGGCCGGTGTCGGGGTGGATGGGGCCGATGCCGTGGAAGCGGTCGGCCTCGTCCTGGAGGGCGGGCTGGTAGCCGCGGCCCTTCTCGGTGAGGCAGTGGACGATCACCGGGCCGCCGAACCGCTTGGCGCGGGCCAGCGCGGACTCCAGCGCCTCGATGTCGTGGCCGTCGATGGGGCCGACGTACTTCAGGCCCAGGTCCTCGAACATGCCCTGCGGCGCGATGAAGTCCTTCAGGCCCTTCTTGGCGCCGTGCAGCGTCTCGTAGAGGGGCTTGCCGACGACCGGGGTGCGCCCGAGGAGGTCCTTGCCGCGGGCCAGGAAGCGCTCGTAGCCGTCGGTGGTGCGCAGGGTGGCGAGGTGGTTCGCGAGGCCGCCGATGGTCGGCGCGTACGACCGCTCGTTGTCGTTGACGACGATGACGAGGGGGCGGTCCTTGGCGTCGGCGATGTTGTTGAGGGCCTCCCAGGCCATGCCGCCGGTCAGCGCGCCGTCACCGATCACGGCGACCACGTGGTCGTCGCGCTCGAGGATCTGGTTGGCCTTGGCGAGCCCGTCGGCCCAGCCGAGGACCGTGGAGGCGTGGCTGTTCTCGATGACGTCGTGCTCGGACTCGGCCTGCGAGGGGTAGCCGGACAGACCGCCCTTCATCTTCAGCCGCGAGAAGTCCTGGCGGCCGGTGAGCAGCTTGTGCACGTAGGACTGGTGGCCGGTGTCCCACAGCACCTTGTCCCGGGGCGAGTCGAAGACCCGGTGCAGGGCGATGGTCAGCTCCACCACACCGAGGTTGGGGCCGAGGTGGCCGCCGGTCTTGGAGACGGCGTCGACGAGGAAGGTACGGATCTCCTCTGCCAGCTGCACCAGCTCCTCGGGGCTGAGCCGGTCCAGATCGCGCGGTCCCCTGATACGGGTCAGCAGCGGCACCCGTGCCTCCTTGCAGTAGAGCTGTTCCCGGGCTTGTCGAGTCTAATGTTCCGCCTGTGCGGGTGACGCCCGGGCGGTGCGTCATAGGTCACGCGATCGGCTGTACCCACGATTCCCCGGTCCTACGACACGACGATGCCCGGCACCTGTGGGGTGCCGGGCATCGGGTGCGGTCGGTTACGCGCGTCCGGCCGTCTTCTGCGTCTTGCGGGTGATCGCGTCGATGACGACGGTCGCCAGCAGAACACCACCGGTGATCATGTACTGCACCGGCGAGGCGATGCCCTGCAGGGCGAGGCCGTACTGGATGGAGACGATCACCAGCACACCGAGGAGCGCGTTCCAGGTGCGGCCGCGGCCGCCGAAGAGGGACGTGCCACCGATGACGGCCGCCGCGATGGCGTTCATCAGCAGGTCACCGCCACCGGCGCCCTGGTTGGCGGAGGCGATCTTCGAGGCGATGAACAGACCGCCGATCGCGGCGAAGGTGCCGGAGATCGCGAAGACCGAGATCCGGACCATCTCCACGTTGATACCGGCACGCCGGGAGGCCTCGACACTGCCGCCGAGCGCGAAGATCTTCCGGCCGTACGGCGTGCGGCGCAGGATGAAGTCCGTGACCAGCAGCACACCGACGAAGATCACGACGGCCAGCGGCAGGCCCTTGTACTGGTTGTAGACGATGGCCACGGCGAAGGCGACGATCGCCAGCAGCACCGTGCGGAGAATGGTCTCGCTCACCGGCCGGGACGGCACGCCGGCCGCCTCGCGGCGCTTGTTGCCGAAGTAGGAGCTGAGGAAGAACAGCGCGGTCACCGCGATGGCCAGGCCGTAGGAGGCGGCGACGTCGCTGAAGTAGTACGTCGTCAGCTTGGCGACCATGCCGTCGCTGTTGAGGTTGATCGTGCCGTTGGAGCCCAGGATCTGGAGCATGAAGCCGTTCCAGAACAGCAGGCCGGCCAGGGTGACGGCGAACGCCGGCACACCGATCTTCGCGAAGACGAAACCGTGGATCGCGCCGGCGACGGTGCCGGTGAGGATCGCCAGGATGAACGCCAGCCACTCGCTCATGCCGTGGTTGACGTTCAGTACGGCGAAGCTCGCGCCCGCGACACCGGAGACCGAGCCGACCGACAGGTCGATCTCGCCGAGCAGCAGCACGAAGACGATACCGACGGCGATCATGCCGGTGCCGACCATCGTGACGGAGATGTCGGAGAGGTTGTTCGCGCTCAGGAAGTTGGAGTTCAGGCTCTGGAAGATGATCCAGATGATCACCAGACCGATGACGACCGGGATGGAGCCCAGGTCACCCGCCTTGATCTTGCGCTTGAACTCGGTGATGTAGCCCGCGAAGCCCTGTTCGCGGACCAGCAGCCGGGGGTCGACCACGGTCGCGGCACCGGCCGCGGCCTCGGGGTTCTCCACCACGTGGTCCTCGGGAGGCGTGGAGGTCTTGTCGATGCTCACTTCTTGATCTCCCCAGTGCTGCGCGCCGCACGACGGGTCACGGCGTTGTCCGTGGCGCCGGTGATGGCGGAGATGATCTCTTCCTGCGAGGTCGACTTGACCTCGAAGACGCCGTTGTTACGACCCAGACGCAGCACCGCCACCTTGTCGGCGACGGCCTTCACGTCGGCCATGTTGTGGCTGATGAGGATCACGGCGTGACCGCGCTCCCGCAGCCGCTCCACGAGGTCGAGGACCTGCGCGGTCTGCTCGACACCGAGAGCGGCGGTGGGCTCGTCGAGGATGACCAGCTTCGGCTCGCCCAGCATGGAGCGGGCGATGGCCACGGTCTGGCGCTGACCGCCGGAGAGCGAGGCGATCGGGATACGGACGCTGGGGATGCGGATGGACAGCTGGTCCAGCAGCTCACGCGAGCGGCGCTCCATCTCGACCTCGTCGAGCACGCCGTACTTGCGGACCTCACGGCCCAGGTACAGGTTGCCCACGACGTCGATGTTGTCGCACAGCGCGAGGTCCTGGTACACCGTCGCGATGCCCAGGTGCTGGGCGTCGTGCGGCCTGTTGATCGAGACGGACTTGCCGTCCCACTCGATGACGCCCTCATCGATGGGGTGCACGCCGGCGATCGTCTTGACCAGCGTGGACTTTCCGGCGCCGTTGTCGCCCACCAGGGCGACCACCTCACCGGCGTGGACCTCAAGCTCTACGTCGGTGAGCGCCTGGACGGCACCGAACCGCTTGGAGACCCCGCGCAACGCCAGCACGGGCGTAGCGGACACGTGAACCATCTCCTTCGCCGCCTGACCCGGCGGGAGGTTGTGCAGAAGTTTTGGGGGGCTGATCCGTCCGGCGCCCCGCAGCTAGCTTGCGGGGCTGTGTGATGCGCGGGGCGCCGGAGGAGTCTTGGAGCGGGCGTCCCGTAAGGGAATTCAAGAGCGAATTCCCTTACCTGGGAAGGGACCTGCCGCTGTCTACTTCAGACCGATCTTGTCGCAGGCGGCCTTGTACTGCGGGGTGCAGATGTCGGCGACCGTGTAGATGCCGTCCTTGATGACGGTGTCGTTGATGTTGTCCTTGGTCAGCGCGACGACCGAGATGATCTTCGCCGGGATGCCCTTGTCGCTCGGGCTGTCGACCTTGTCGGGAGCGACGGAGCTGAGGTCCTTGCCCTGGGCGATGTCGACGGCCATCTCCGCGACGGTGTTGGCCTCGGTCGGGTAGGGCTTGTAGACGCTCATGTACTGCGTGCCGGTGACGATGCGCTGCACACCCGCGAGCTCCGCGTCCTGGCCGGTGACCGGGATGTTGGAGATACCGGCGGCCTTGAGGGCGGTGATGATACCGCCGGCCATGCCGTCGTTGGCCGAGTAGACACCGATGAGGTTCTTCTTGCCGATCGCCGAGATCGCCGCCTCCATGTTGGCGTTGGCGTTCTCCGGCTTCCAGTCCTTGGTGTCGTAGGACTCGCCGATGTTGACCTTGCCCTGGAGGACGGAGAGGGCGCCCTTCTTGAACTGGGCGGCGTTCGGGTCGGTCGAGGCCCCGTTCATCATGACGATCTTGCCGGACTTGGCCTTCGAGCCGAGGGCCTTCAGCAGGGCCTCGCCCTGGGTCTTGCCGACGGTCTCGTTGTCGAAGGACGTGTAGCCGGAGATCGGGCCCTGCGCGAGGCGGTCGTAGGCGACGACCGGGATGCCGGCGTCCTTGGCCTTCTGGACCGAGTTCTTGATGGCCGCGGAGTCCACCGCGTCCACGATCAGCACGTCGACCTTCTGGGTGACCATGGTGTCGACCTGCTGGGCCTGGAGGCTGGCGTCCTGCTTGGCGTTGGCGTAGACGACCGTGCCCTTGCCGTTGGTCAGCTCCTTGACCTTCTTCTCGATCAGGGGCTTGTCGAACTTCTCGTAACGCGCGGTCTGGTTCTCCGGAAGCAGGAGACCGACCTTGATGTTGTCGCCCTTCTTGGACGACGAGCTCGAAGAGCTGCTCTTGTTGCCGGACTCCTTGGCGGAGCCACAGGCGGCCAGCGAAACGGCCATCGCACCGGCAGCAACGGCAAACGCGGCACGACGCATACGCGTGTTCACTTCAGAAACCTCCCTGACGAGGCCGCGACGTTGCGGCCGAGGTGGCTGGAAGTCAACTCGGCCACACGTGCGACGTCAAGAAGTAAATCCTTAACGAGATGGCAACGGTGCCATCCGTTCTCTAAGTGAAGGCAGGGGTCGCCGTAGCGAGCGTGCCGTCCAAAAGGGTCGAATCACCCATCTCGCTGAGCGCGAGAGCGAGTGCTCCGAGCACCTCCGCACGGCCCCCAAGCGCCCCGGGGAGAACGGACAGTTGGCGCGCCGCGCTGGGGATTGCGTAGCGGCCGACGGACTCCCTGATCGGCCCGAGCACCAGCTCACCGGCCTCGGCGAGATCACCGCCGAGCACCACCCGGCTCGGGTTCAGCAGATTGCAGAGATTGGCGACTCCAGAGCCGATGTGGCGGCCGACGTCGGCGATCACGCGACGGCAGCCCGGGTCTCCGTCCCTGGCCAGCCGCACGACGCCTTCCATCGTCAGATCCGTACCGTGGCTGGACTGGAGGAGCGGCAGCACATAGCGCGCGGCCGCGAAGGTCTCCAGGCAGCCCCGGTTTCCGCAGCGGCAGACGGGGCCGGATTCATCAAGAGTAATATGTCCGATTTCTCCCGCAGTACCACCTGGTCCGCGGTAGATCTTCCCGTTGATCACCAGACCGGCGCCCACACCGCTCGCGACCTTGATGTACGCGAGGTCACGAACGCCTCTGCCGCTGCCCCAGACCAGCTCGCCGAGGGCGCCGAGGTTGGCGTCGTTGTCCACGTGCACCGGCACGCCGAGCCGCCCCCGCAGCTCCTCGGCGGGCCTGGTGCCGGTCCAGCCCGGCAGGATGGCGGTGGAGCCCAGCGTCCCCGACTCGACGTCGATCGGTCCGGGCACACCGAGGCCCACTCCGGCGATCTTCGACCGGTCCACGCCCGTTGCGCTGATCAGGCGATTGACCAGCTCCTCCGCCCGGTCGAAGCCCTGGGTCGAGGAGGCGTCCACGTCCAGGGGCTCGGACTCCTCGGCGAGCACCTGATGCGCGAGGTTGCCGACGGCGACCCGCAGATGCGTATGCCCGAAGTCGACCCCTATGACGATGCCGGCGTCCCCGCTCAGCGAGACGCTGCGGGCCCTGCGGCCACCCGCCGAGGTGGGCGTGACCTCGACCGTTCCGCCGTCCTTGAGCTCGCGGACGATGTTGGAGACCGTCGCCGCGGACAGGCCCGTGGTCCTCGCGATCTCCGCCTGCGTGAGGGACCCGGCCAGCCGGACGGCCCGTACGACCCGTTCCAGGTTGGCTCGGTGCAGTGACGACTGCGACCCCGGAGTCTCCACGACGACCTCCTGCGCACGGGACCGCCTCGATGAGGCCCCGTCTATGTCCAACTAGTGAACTCTAAGCTGAGCCGTTCGGGTTGCCTCCCGTCAAGAGGTTGAACCGTATCCGGGTGGATGGACGCACATATGAGCGCGCCGCCCCCGGGTCCGGGGACGGCGCGCTCGTGGGCGCCGTGCGAGGGCGGGGACTCCCGCCTACTTGAGGGTCGCCGAGGTCAGTCCCGCCTGCACCTGACGCTGGAAGGACAGGTACACCACGAGCATCGGGATCATGGCGATGGTCACGCCGGCGAACAGGACCGGCAGGTCGGAGGCGTAGCCCTGCTGCTGCTGCAGCTGGATGAGGCCCTGGGTGAGGACGTACCGCTCGGGGTCGCCGCCGCTCTGCGGCTGCATGAGGACCGTCGGCAGGATGAACTGGTTCCACTGGCCGAGCGTGTTGAAGATGCCCACGCTGATCAGTCCGGGCTTCGCCATCGGCAGCATGACCTGGAAGAAGGTCCGGGTGTGCGAGGCGCCGTCCAGGATCGCCGCCTCGAAGACCGCCGTCGGCAGGGTCCGGAAGAAGGCGTGCATGAAGAACACCGTGAACGGCATCGAGTAGGCGATGTAGACCAGGATCAGCCCCTGGTAGGTGTTCAGCATGTCCAGCCGCTTGACCATGAAGAACAGCGGGACGAGGGCGAGGAACACCGGGAACATCGCGCCGGCGACGAAGAAGTAGTACAGCAGCCGGTTGCCCCAGAACTGGTAGCGGGCCAGCACGTAGGCCGCCATGGAGCCGAAGAGCATGGTCAGCGGCACCGAGAAGACCAGGACGATCACGGTGTTCAGGAAGTAGTCGCCGATGCCCTTGTTCCAGGCCCGGTGGAAGACGCCGAAGGACCAGTTGTGCGGCCAGCCGAAGGCCGAGCCGCCGATCTGGGCGTCGGTCTTGAAGGAGCTGATCACCAGCCACAGCAGCGGCAGCACGATCAGCAGGGCCCACAGGGCGAGGAAGCCGTGCGAGAAGACGTTCAGTACGACGCCCTCGCCGCGCTTGTCGTCGGGGCGGGCGGGGCTCTTGGCGACGGGCCGCTCCGCGGGCGCGGCCGGGGTCTCCTTGATGGGGGCGCTCATCGTCTTGTCTCCCGCTCAGAACTCGATGCGCTCGCGGCGGGTGACGCGCAGCGTGAAGACGGACAGGATCAGGGTGAGCAGCAGCATGACGACGCCCATGGCGCAGGCGTAGCCGCTCTTGCCGAAGTACAGGAAGTTGCGCATCATCACGGTCGCCATGACGTCGCTGTGGTGGTCGGGTCCGCCGCCGTAGGCACCCATGTTCTGGGTCATCGAGGAGACCAGCACGAACATGTCCATCGCGATGATGCCGAGGTACACCCACGCCGTCTGCACGGTGTCCCACAGCAGCGGCAGGGTGATCCGGAAGAACGACTGGTTGCGGTTGGCGCCGTCGATGAGCGCGGCCTCGTAGATGTCCTTCGGGATGGACTGCATGGCCGCCGAGAACAGCACCAGATAGAAGCCGACGCCCTGCCAGATCACGGCGACCATCAGCGCCCACAGCACCATGTGCGGCTCGTTGAGCCATTCGACGGGGTTGTCCGGGTCGACCAGGTGGATCTTGATCAGGACGCCGTTGAGCAGACCGCCGCCGTCACTGCGGTAGACCGCGTTGAACAACACCGCGAGAATCGCCAGCGACAACACCTGCGGGAAGAAGTAGACGATTTTGTAGACCTTCGATCCGGCGACGCCCTGTACACCGCCGGCTTTGCTGCGTCCGCCCGCGTTCAGCATGAAGGCGAAGAACAGGGCGAGCAGGATCGTGATCACCGGAATGAAGACCAGGAACTGGATGTTGTGCCAGATGGCCTGCATGAAGACGTCGTCGTGGAACAACGCCCGGTAATTGGCGAACCCCACGAACTTGAAGGTCTGCGACTGCCCCTTCCAGTCCGTGAGGGAATATCCGAACGTCTGGATGTAAGGCCAGATGACAAAGACCACGTAGAGCAACACGGGAGCGAACAAGAACCCCGCGACGAACCGGTACTGCCCTTTTCGCATACCTGCCCCTGATATTCCGGTCTGTGCAGCGCCCCCAAAGGGGCGGCGCGGGGAACCGCCCGGCACCAAAGGCGGTCCCCACGGCGCCCCCGTGGCCTATTCGTGCACGTTCTTCTTGGACGCGGGGTCCGCGGCCTGCTTGTCGACGGCGGCCTGACAGCGCTTCAGCCACTCCTTGGGCTGGATGCGCTTGGCCATGAGCTCATTGGACGCGTTCTGGATGGCCGTGTCCATCTCGCTGTACCAGTCCGGGTAGAGGTAGCGGAAGGTGTTGTCGCCGGCCGCCTTCGAGGCCTCGACCGTGGACTGCGTGCCCGGGCGCAGCTTGACGCTGGCGTCGACGCCGTCCTTGAGGATGGTGAGCGAGTTGGCCTGCTTGGCGAAGAGCGTCGACCACTCCTTGGAGAGCATGTGCCGCATGAACTCCTTGGCGCCGGGCAGGTTCTTGGCCTTCGCGGGGATGATGAAGGGCTCGCCGGAGCCGGCCCGGATCGCCTCGAAGGGCATCTTGCTGTCGGGCAGCAGCGGCATCGGCAGGAACTTCATGTCGAAGTCCGAGGGCGTCTGCTTGAGCTGCTCGTTCTCCAGCCAGGAACCGCAGGTGATGAAGGCGGCCTTGTACTGGTTCCAGCGGGTCTGGGACTCGGTGTGGGTCAGGCCGTTGGTGCCGGGCATCAACAGGCCCTTCTCCACGACCTCGTAGATCGCCTCGACGCCCGCCTGCGCCGCGGGCGAGCCGACGAAGGCGTTCGGCTTGAGGTTGTCGATCGCCTTGACGGCGTCGATGCCGCCCTTCTTGGCGATCATGTCCATGATGGCGACATTGATGTAGTACGGGTATTTGCCCTGGTGGGCGAGACCGCCGATGCCCGCCTTCTTGGCCTCCTGGCAGATCTTGATGAAGTCGTCCCAGGTCTTGGGCGGCTCCCAGCCCTTCTCCTTGAAGAGCTTGCCGGAGTACCACAGGCCCCACACCGTGTAGATGTAGTTCAGGGCGACGACCTTGCCCTCCTGGACGCCCGGGTCGAGGGTGCCGGGGATCAGCATGTCCCGGACCTTCTTGCTCGGGTCGTCGACCGACGGCGCGTCGAGGACCGGAGCGAGGTCCAGCAGCTGGCCGTTCTTGTAGAGCACGTCGACCTTGATCTGCTGGGCGCCGGAGTCGTCGACGATGTCCGGCGGGTTGCCCGCGTTGAAGCGCGGCTGGAGCTTTCCGGTGATCTCCTGGGTGCCGGTGTGGGTGGAGGTGATGCCGAGCTTCTTCTCGTAGTCCGCCTCCCACGCCTTGGCGTAGTCGTCGCCGTAGCCGCCCTTGAAGATGACGACGTCGAGCTTGGTGCCCTTCTTCGCACCGAAGGGGTTCGACTTGGACGTCTTGCCCTCGTCGTTGCCACTGGAATTGTTGTCCCCACCGCCGCTGGCGCAGGCCGCCAGAAAACTCATCGTGGGGACGGAGATCAGGCCGAGCGCGGCCGACCGCTTGATCAGATCGCGGCGGCCGACACCCGCGGTGCCGTTGTTCTCGGCGGAAGTGGATCCCATGCTCAAAGTCCTCGCCTTCTCCAGGACTCAGGCGGTGAACCGGATCCTCCGGGCACCGCGGTCAGGTCAAGCAGGGTCGTGCAGGACGTACGGATCATGCCGTATCGATCGTGTGAAGTGCCGACAGGTATAGTCCACTTCCCGCGGACGGAGCAAGATCGAATGCAAGGTTGGTCATCGGTCTTTTCCGAGTTGAGACCTCGCGGAAATATGAGCGCCCTGTGTACCGCTTGCCGGAAAAATCCGCGACATAAGGCCCGAATGCCACACCCAACACCCTTGACAGCACTGACCACTTGACCCACTACTGGTCTCTGCGCAGCAAATTTGACAACGTTGTCCGGATGGGGCGCGGGAGGGGTGCTGGTCCATGAGACACAGAGCTCGGCACAGACGGGGTACGGCGGTCGTCCTCACGGCCGCCTTTGTCATGGCCGTGGGGTCGCAAGGGGCGGCGATCGCCCTGCCGGAGGCTCCGGCCAAGGCGGACCGGGAGTTCACGTCCTCGTTCGAGGCGGGTGACCCGGCGCCGACCTGGCTGAACACGGTGGACACCGCGCCGGACGGGAGCAAGCGGGCCTCCGGTGTCGACGGCGGCTACAGCAGCGGTGTCGCCGGGAACGTGAACGACCATGTCACGGACGTCCGGGCCAGCAGCGAGAACTCGGGCGGCGGCGAGGTCAAGGAGAACCTGGTCGACGGCGAGTCCGGCACCAAGTGGCTCACCTTCGCGCCCACCGGCTGGGTGGAGTTCGACCTCGACAAGCCCTACGCGATCACCACGTACGCGCTGACCTCCGCCAACGACGAGGCCGGGCGCGATCCGCAGGACTGGACCCTGCAGGGCTCGACGGACGGCAAGGACTGGAAGACCGTCGACACCCGCTCCGGGGAGTCCTTCTCGGAGCGGTTCCAGACCAAGCAGTACGACCTCGCGGCGTCGGCGGAGTACGAGCACTTCCGGCTCGACATCACCAAGAACAACGGCGCCGACATCCTGCAGCTGGCGGACCTGCAGCTCTCCACGGGCGGCAGCGGCGGCTCGGTGCCCGAGGACATGCTGTCGCTGGTCGACCGCGGGCCCGCCGGATCGCCGACCGCGAAGGCGGCCGCCGGGTTCACCGGAAAGCGTGCGCTGCGTTACGCCGGTCGGCACACGGCCGACGGGCAGGCGTACTCGTACAACAAGATCTTCGACGTGAACGTGAAGGTCGACCGGGACACCCGGCTGTCGTACCGCCTGTATCCGCAGATGGCCGACGGCGACCGCGACTACGACGCCACGAACGTCTCCGTCGACCTGGTCTTCACCGACGGCACCCGCCTGAGCGATCTGGGCGCCACCGACCAGCACGGCTTCCCGCTCAGCCCCCAGGGGCAGGGCGCGTCGAAGGTGCTGTACGTCAACCAGTGGAACAACGTGGTCTCGCGGATCGGGTCGGTCGCGGCCGGGAAGACCGTCGACCGGATCCTGATCGGGTACGACTCCCCCACGGGCCCGGCGAAGTTCCGGGGCTGGCTGGACGACCTGGCGATCAAGCCGGTGGCGCAGGAGCAGCCCAAGGCGCACCTGTCGGACTACGTGCTGACCACCCGGGGCACCAACTCCAGCGGCAGCTTCTCGCGCGGCAACAACTTCCCCGCGACCGCGCTGCCCCACGGGTTCAACTTCTGGACCCCGGTGACCAACGCGTCCTCGCTGAGCTGGCTGTACGACTACGCGCGGGCCAACAACGACGACAACCTGCCGACGATCCAGGCGTTCAGCGCGAGCCATGAGCCGAGCCCGTGGATGGGTGACCGGCAGACCTTCCAGCTGATGCCGTCGGCGGCCGCCGGCACCCCGGACACCGGCCGCGAGGCGCGTGAGCTGGCGTTCCGGCACGAGAACGAGACCGCGCGGCCGTACTACTACGGGGTCCGCTTCGAGAACGGTCTCAAGGCCGAGATGACCCCGACCGACCACGCGGCGGCCCTGCGCTTCACCTACCCGGGCGACGACGCGAGCGTGATCTTCGACAACGTCACCGAGCAGGCGGGGCTCACCCTCGACAAGGACAACGGGGTCGTCACCGGCTACTCGGACGTCAAGTCCGGGCTGTCGACCGGCGCCACCCGGCTGTTCGTGTACGGCGTCTTCGACAAGCCGGTGACGGACGGCTCCGCCAGCGGGGTCAAGGGCTACCTGCGCTTCGACGCGGGCTCCGACCACACCGTGAACCTGCGTCTGGCCACCTCGCTGATCAGCGTCGACCAGGCCAAGGACAACCTGCGTCAGGAGATCCCGGACGGCACGTCCTTCGACACGGTCAGGAAGGGCGCCCAGCGGGCCTGGGACAGGCTGCTGGGCAAGGTGGAGGTCGAGGGCGCCACGAGCGACCAGCTGACCACGCTGTACTCCAGCATGTACCGGCTGTACCTGTACCCCAACTCCGGTTTCGAGAAGGTCGGTTCGAAGGAGCAGTACGCCTCGCCGTTCTCCCCCATGCCCGGGGCGGACACCCCGACCCACACCGGGTCGAAGATCGTCGACGGCAAGGTGTACGTCAACAACGGCTTCTGGGACACGTATCGGACGACCTGGCCCGCGTACTCCCTGCTGACGCCGAGTCAGGCGGGCGAGATGGTCGACGGGTTCGTCCAGCAGTACAAGGACGGCGGCTGGACGGCCCGTTGGTCCTCCCCCGGCTACGCGGACCTGATGACCGGCACATCCTCGGACGTGGCCTTCGCGGACGCCTACGTCAAGGGCGTGCGGTTCGACGCGAAGGCGGCCTATGAAGCGGCCGTGAAGAACGCGACGGTCGTTCCGCCGACGTCGGGCGTGGGCCGCAAGGGCATGACCACCTCCCCGTTCCTCGGCTACACCACCACCTCCACGGGCGAGGGCTTCTCGTGGGCGATGGACGGCTACAACAACGACTACGGCATCGCGCGGATGGGCCAGGCCCTCTACGCGAAGACGGGTGACAAGCGCTACCAGGAGGAGTCGGAGTACTTCCTCAACCGCGCCCAGGACTACGTCAACCTCTACGACAAGCAGGTCGACTTCTTCCAGGGGCGGGACGACCAGGGCGACTGGCGGCTGGACGCCTCGACGTACGACCCGCGCGTGTGGGGCTACGACTACACCGAGAGCAACGGCTGGGGCTACGCCTTCACGGTTCCGCAGGACACCCGGGGCCTGGCCAACCTGTACGGCGGCCGGGACGCGCTGGCGAAGAAGCTCGACACGTTCTTCTCCACGCCGGAGACGGCCGACCCACGGTTCTCCGGCTCGTACGGCGGCGTCATCCACGAGATGACCGAGGCCCGCGACACCCGGATGGGCATGCTCGGGCAGTCCAACCAGCCCGCGCACCACATCCCGTACCTGTACGACGCGGCCGGCCAGCCGTGGAAGACGCAGGCGAAGGTCCGCGAGATACTGTCCCGGCTCTACGTGGGCAGCGAGATCGGCCAGGGCTACCACGGCGACGAGGACAACGGCGAGCAGTCGGGCTGGTACCTCTTCTCCGCGCTCGGCTTCTACCCGCTGGTCATGGGCAGCGGCGAGTACACCATCGGCTCCCCGCTGTTCAAGAAGGCCACGGTGCACCTGGAGAACGGGCAGGACCTGGTGATCAAGGCGCCGAGGAACAGCCAGAAGAACGTCTACGTCCAGGGCGTGCGCTTCAACGGCCGTGCGTGGAACTCGACTTCGCTGCCGCACTCGCTGCTGTCGAAGGGCGGGGTCCTCGAGTTCGACATGGGGGCCAAGCCCTCGGGGTGGGGCTCCGGCAAGAACGCGGGGCCGGTGTCCATCACCCAGGGCGACAAGGTGGCGACGCCCCGAGCGGACGTGCTGAAGGGTGACGGGCCGCTGTTCGACAACACCTCGGCGTCGGACGCCACGGTGACCTCCGTGGACCTGCCGGTCTCCGGTGCGGTCAAGGGCCTCCAGTACACGCTGACCTCGTCGGGGGACCACACCAAGGCGCCGACCGGCTGGACGCTCCAGGGCTCCGACGACGGCACCACGTGGAAGACGCTCGACAAACGGTCCGGCGAGTCCTTCACCTGGGACCGGCAGACCCGGGCGTTCAGCGTGGGCTCCCCGGGCACGTACGGGAAGTACCGCCTGGTCTTCGACGGCCAGGCGACCGTGTCGGAGGTCGAACTGCTCGCCTGAGCAGCCAAGTGCCTTCGAGCGCTACGCGGAAACGAGCGGCGCGGATCCCCGCAAGGAGATCCGCGCCCATCCGTACAACGGTCAGCCCGTCGCCAGCGTGAACACGTGCAGGTCCGTGTTCCGCGGCAGTGTCACGCTCGCGATGGTCCTTCCCTGCGGGGCCGCGAACGGCTTGGTGGCGAAGACGTAGGTCGCGACCGGGTCCTTGTCCGCGCCGGCGACGTTCCGGTACGCGGTCCTGGCGAGGACCTCGTTGCCGTACTGGACGGTGCCGCCGCCTCCGCCGACGGTCCAGTCGGTGAAGGAGAGGTCGATCGCCTCGGTGCCGCCGTCGGTGTAGGTGACGGTGGCCCTGGTCTGCTGGTTGCCGTTGACCGCGCTGCCGACGAAGGACAACGCGGCTGCCGGACTGTCGAGGCGGACGGTCTGCCCGTCGGACGAGACGTTGTCCGGGCGGCCTGCGGGCGAGTCGGGCCAGGTGAAGGTGAGCCCGTCGACCGTCCCCCGCGCGCCCGGTGTCAGACCGGCCGCGGCGAGGGCCTGGCGGGAGTAGCTCCAGCCGCCGCCGTCGTAGTCGGCCTCGTCGTGCTCACCGGCGTCGTCCGAGACACCGGTGTTGTCGTAGGCGGCGAGCAGGGTGCCGGGGGCGGCCACGGTGAGGGCGACGGGCTGCTCGTAGGAGGTGCCGTCGGAGGTCACGGTGACCTTGACGTCGTAGAAGCCCTGCCTCATGTCCCTCGCCGAGCCGAGCGTGATCTTCTGCGAGCCGTCGACGACCGTGCCGGAAGCGGGAGTCGCGGTGACCCCCTCGGGTGTCTCGACCTGGAACCGCACCTCGGGCCCCGCTCCCCCGCTCATCGACAGCGCACGGATGCCGACCTCGGTGCTCTCGCCGGGCGCGAGGGTCGCCGTCGTCGGTCCGACGCCGATCTGGTACGGCTGCTCGCCCTGCCGGAAGGACGGCGGGGCGTCGGCGGGATCGCTGCCCCAGGTCTTGTCGGGCGTACCGGAGAGCGTGTAGTCGAGCCGGCCGCCGTCCCGCACCAGGGACGCGGGCAGCCAAGGCCGCCGGTTGGTACGGCCGTTGACCTTCAGCGAGGTGATGTACGGGGCGTCGGCGGCGGCGCCGTTCGCGCGGATGGAGATGTCGTTGCCCCGGGGGCGGTCGATCTCGATGCGTGGGAACAGCGGTGACGCCAGGGTGAGTTCGGCCCGAGAGGGCACCTGGGGGTACATCCCGAGCGCGGAGAAGACGTACCAGGAGGACATCGCGCCGAGGTCGTCGTTGCCGGGGATGCCGCCGGGCTGCGTCGACCAGAGCTGCCGCATCGCGGCCCGCACGGTCTCCTGCGTCTTGTAGGGAGTACCCGCGTAGTCGTACAGGTAGGGCACGTTGATCGACGGCTCGTTGTCCAGTTCGGACTTGTCGCCGCCGCTGCCGGTGAACGCCCAGCTCCCGTCGCTGTCGTGGAAGAAGGCGTCGAGGCGGGCCAGCGCCCTGTCCCTGCCGCCCATCGCCGCGAACAGGCCGGCCGGGTTGTGCTGGACCATCCACGTGTACTGCGCGGCCGTACCCTCGACGAAGCCGTTGCCGGTGGCCGGGGTAAAGCCGGTGACCCAACTGCCGTCGGCCTTGCGGTTGGCGATGTAGCCGCCCGTCGGATCGGCGGCGATGTTGAAGTTGTTCTGCCACCACTGGGCGCGCCTGGCGAAGGCCGCCGCCGTGTCCTTCTCCCCGGCCACCGCGGCGAGTTGGGAGAGGGAGAAGTCGGCGGTCGACATCTCCAGGGTCTCCGCCGCCCCGCCCCAGGCATTGGAGACGGACGGCATGTAGTGCAGCTTCAGGTACTTGTCCAGGGAGGGACGCTGGCCCACGGACAGGACGGGCTTGCCGGCCGCCGACAGGTCCTGCCCGGTGGGCACGGTCGCCGCCCGCACCAGCGACGACAGCGCCCCGCGCAGATCGAAGTCCGTGCCGCCGAAGGCACGGATGCCGGCGAGGGCGGTCGGTGAGGGGTCGCCGTTCATGACGTGCGTGCCGCTCGCGCCGTGCAGCCAGCGGTCCCAGACACCGCCGTTCTGCCGGGCGAGTTCGTACAGGGACTGCGCGATGTCCGAGCCGGTGCGCGGATCGAGCAGGGTCAGCAGCTGCACCTGGTCGCGGTAGACGTCCCAGCCGGAGAAGGTGCCGTACTGCGCCCGGTGGCCCTTGCCGACGGTGTGCGCCTTGCCGTCGCCGCCCCGGTATCGGCGGTCGACGTCACTGATGACGTTCGGGTGCAGCAGGGCGTGGTAGAGCGCGGTGTAGAAGGTGGTGCGTTCGTCGTCGGTGCCGCCGCCGACCCGGACGGCGCCGAGACGCTCCCGCCAGGCGTCGTGGGCTGCGGCCCGCACGGCGTCGAAGGAGCGCTTCGGCGGGTTCTCCGCGGCGAGGTTGGCGGCGGCCCCCGCCTGGCTCACATAGGAGATGCCGACCTTGGCGTTCACCGGTCCGCCGCCCGGCGCGAACTCCACATATCCGCCCGCCCCCTTGCCGGCGACGGGCCGTCCGCCGTGGGAGAAGCCGCCGGTGCCGCCGGAGGCCGAGGTGGAACCCGGGCTCAGCCTGTCGTCCTGCCAGGTGCCGGTGGCCTTGAAGTCACGGTCGAAGCGGGCGGTGAAGTACAGGGTGTAGTAGGCCCGTTGACCCTCCGGATCGAGGTAGCCGCAGAAGTCTCCGGAGGTCACCGAGCCGGAGACGGTGCGCGTCGCCGGGTCGATGGTCACCGACGAATCGGTCGAACCCACCTCGGAGTTGGCGGTGCGGACGAGGAGCGAGGCAGGCTTGTCGGCCGGGTAGGTGAACCGCGCCGAGCCGGTGCGCGCCGTCGCCGTGAGGTCGGCGGTCACACCGGACGCGAGGCCCACCTTGTAGTGCCCGGGCTCGGCGGTCTCGTCGGCGTGGCTGAAGTCCGAGGCGTAGACAGCGTCCTTGGTGTCGCTCGCGGGCGACGAGGTGACCTCGCCGGCGTACGGGAAGAACGGGATGTCGCCACTGCCGCCCGCGCAGCCGGTGCCGGACATGTGGGTCAGGCTGAAGCCCCGGATGCGGGTGGCGTCGTACTGGTAGCCACCGGGCGCGGCCGTTCTGGTCGCGTCGCCCCTGGTGTTCTCCGGGCTCCAGGAGAGCATGCCGAACGGGGTGACGGCACCCGGGAAGACATCGCCGCCGTTCTTGGTGCCGATCAGCGGATCGACGTACGAGGTCGGGTCCTTGACCAGGTCAGGCGGTGCTGACGTGGCCGCCAGGGCGGGTGTGGCGCCGGTGACCGCGAGAACGGCGGCCAGCAGCAGGGACGTCGGACGGAAGCGCATGACGCGGCCCCTCCTCCTTCGGACGGGTCGCGCACCACAGGTCGCACAAGCCGCAGCGACCGTAGCGTGCGCCACGGGCACCACGGAAGACCGCCTGCTGTCGGACCGGCGCACGGAACGCGCCACTCGTTCGGGTAGCAGCAGGCCAAGTGGGTTGACATCGTTGTCCGTTGGCGCGGTAGAGTCATGCGCAGACCAATCGACAACGTTGTCGCACCACAGCGTCGTCATACAAGCCGGCACCACGCACCAGCCAGCACACCGCACAAGCCAGCCGCACCCGGACAGGCACTCCCCCGGCCTGGACCGGCTCGCGGACCCGGTGGGGCGACACACCGCCACCGGGTCCGCCCTGAGCGGTGCCTCAACCGACGCGACAGGGCAGGGTCGTGGCACTGTCCCCGCCGTCGCCCTGGACCACGTACCCGAAGGTGGCGCTCTGTCCCGGACTGAGCGAGCCGTTCCAGTCGGCGTTGTGGACCATCACGTCCTGCCCGGTGTAGGTCGCGTTGCCGTTCCACAGGCTCGCGACCCGCTGGCCGCCCGGCAGCGTCCAGTCGACCATCCAGCCGAGCATCGGGACGTCACCGGTGTTGGTGACGGTCACCTCGGACTGGTAGCCGCCGTTCCAGCTGTTGGTCGTCCTACGGGTGGCCGAGCAGGTGCCCGGGACGGGGTCGGTCGGGTTGCCCGGGTCGTGAATGCCCGTCACCTCGCCGTTGCCGCCGTCGAAGACGACGTCGGAGCAGGAGTAGAAGGTCTCCGCGCTGTCCGAGCGCTGCCACACCATGTAGATGACGTGCCGCCCCGACTTGTTCGCCGGGAGCTTGCCGGTCCAGGAGTAGTTGGCCTCGACCGTGCCCGGGGTGCCGTTGAGCGGTGGGTGGTCGACCGAGAGGAAGGGCTTGTCCTCGATGTCGTCCCAGGTGAGGGGCTTGGTCGGGTCGTAGCCGTCCTTGGTGACGTAGACGTAGAACCAACCCGGGTGCGCGGCCCAGGCGTTGTAGGAGAAGTCGACGGTCGCGCCCGAGGTGAGGTGGGTGAGCGGCCAGTCGCCCCGCGCGAGGTTGAAGCCCGTGAAGTTGGGGTTGCCGCCGCTGCACAGCTCCCCGTCCGGGACGAAGCCGCGGGTGCGGCCGGCGCCGTCGGAACGCAGGACGGAGAACCAGTTGTAGAACGGGGTGGTGCCGCTGACCTGTTGGGCGGCCTTGCAGGCGGGGTTCACGGGTTTGATCTCGCCGGTGTCGGTCAGCCCGTCCTGCCAGCACAGGAAGGTACGGCTGCCGGGTTTCATGGGGGTGCCGTGGGCCTGCGCCGTGCCGCCCGCGGTGACGACGAGGGCGAAGGCGGGGACGGCGGCCAGGAGGGAGACGAGGATGAGGAAGAGGGCTCGGGTGGGGGTCGTTAATCGGCGCGGGGAGCCGGGCGCCGATCGGGAGCTTCTTGTCAGGATCATGACAGACAGTTCCTTCGATACGGTCGTACGGACGCGGGTGCGGGTGCCGGTGCCGGTGCCGGTGGTGTGCGGATACGAGTGGGGTGGGCGCGCCGGGGGCGGCGGGTTCCGGTCCGTCACCCAATGGGAGCGCTCCCACCCCACCTGTTGCGGAAGTTAGCGCGAATGGGCGCGACTGTAAACCGGGGATGCGGCTCTGGTCGTACCGGGGTCATGGCTCAGGTCGTAACGGGGCGCGGCTCAGGTGGGCAACGGGGCGCGGCTCAGGTCGTCCGGTGCACGGGGTGGGCGGCCTGGAAGGCCAGCCGTCCGTCGGCCCGGGAGGCGATGGACATGAGGAGGTCGTCGAAGGTCAGGAACTCCTCCCAGGCCCTGCGGCCACTGTGCGCCGCGAGCCGCGCGAGCACCAGATCCTCAGGTTCCCGCGCCCGCTTGCCCTTCCAGACCTTGTCGGCGACGCTCACCAGCAGGTCCTCCAGCCGGATGTCCGGCCCGTTCCAGTCGGCGTGTGTGGCGGCGAAGCGGGCCAGCCGCGGTTCGACTCCCCGGGCCAGCAACAGCTCGCGCCCGGCGCTCTCGTGGGCGGAGCCCGGGCCGGACAGCTCGGCGAGGTGCACCGCCTTGCCGATGTCGTGCGTGGCCGCCCCGAACAGCACGGCCTCGGCGTCGAGTTGGAGGGCCGGGTACTCACGTTCCACCCATGTCACCAGCTGGTGCGCCACGTCGTGCACGGCTCGGAGGTGGGCCGCGAGGCGGGGCGGGGCCGCCAAGTCCCTGAGCAGTTCGGCCACTTGGGGTGGCAGGGGGCGCAGGGGCGGATCACCGGGGTCGTCGAGGGCGCGCTGGAGGGGGTCGGCTGTGGTCACGGGGTCAGGGTAGGGGCGCTTTCTTCCCGTCGTACCGCGCTGTCGGGGCGATCGGCCCCGGGGTGCTCAGGGACACCGTCGGCGCTCCTCGCCGGCAGGTCCACCGTGAACTCCGTGTGGCCCGGGCGGCTCTCCACGCCGATCTGGCCCCCGTGAGCGCCCACGATCGCCGCCGCGACGGCCAGCCCCAGCCCCGAGCCGCCCGCCGAACCCGGCGCGCGGGCCCTGGAGGTGTCGGCCCGGGTGAAGCGTTCGAAGACCGTCGGCAGCAGCTCGGCCTGGATCCCCGGCCCGTCGTCGCGTACCCGGATCACACAACGCTCCCCCGCCGTCTCCACCTCCGCCGTCACGGTCGTGCCGGCCGGTGTGTGCGTCCGGGCGTTGGCCAGCAGGGCCGCAACCACCTGGTGCAGACGCCTCATGTCGCCGGTGACCACGGCCGGGGCCTCGTCCAGGCGCAGCGTGAGCCGCCAGTCGTGGCCGTCGCCCGCCGCCCGCGCGTCCCACAGCGCCTCGGCGACGACGGCCGCGAGGTCGACCTCGCCCGATTCCAGGGGCCGGCCCTCGTCCAGCCGGGCGAGCAGCAGCAGGTCCTCCACCAGGCCGGTCATCCGGGCCGACTCGGCCGAGACCCGGCGCCAGGCCAGGACCGGTTCGACACGGTCGGCGCCGCGGTTCATCAGTTCCGCGTACCCGGCGATCGCGGCCAGCGGGGTGCGCAGCTCGTGGCCGGCGTCGGCCAGGAAGCGCCGCATGCGTTCCTCGCCCTGCCGGACGCGTTCCTCGCCACGCCGGCGTTCGGCGAGGGAGGACTCGATGTGGTCGATCATCCGGTTGAGCGCGGCGCCGATCTGCCCGGCCTCGCTGCCGGGGTCGGTGTCCCGGGCCGGGACCCGGGTGAGGCCGGTGACCTCGCCGCGGTCCAGCCGGGCCCGGGAGACCTCGACCGCGGTGGCGGCGACCCGGCCGAGCGGCCGCAACTGGCGTCGGATGACCACCGCGCAGACGACACCGGCCGCGGTCAGCCCCAGCGCGGCGACCCCGGCCTCAGCGAGCACCAACGCGGCGAGCGTGTGCCGTACCTCGTCCATGGGCAGCCCGGTCAGGACGCGTACGCCCCCGCTCTGGGCGGCGGCGACGCGGTAGGTGCCGAGGCCGGGGAGGGTGCGGGTGTGCGCGGAGCCGTCGGGGGCGATGCCCCGCAGGGCGGCGCGCTGGGCGGCGGTGAGGTCGTGCGGCGGGGCGCCCTGGGTGACGCGCGCCGCCGCGAGGACGGTGCCCTCGGCGTCGAGCCGGGCGGCGAGCATCCCGGCGGGGTGTCCGTTCTCGGTGAGGAACGCCAGGCTCGTCGGGTCGTCGGGGCGTGACCGGGCGCCGCCCAGGTTGCGTTCGACGGCCTCGGTGACGCGGTCGTCCAGGTTGCCCATCAGATAGCCGCGCTGGACCAGGGCGGTGGTGAGCGCCATCGCGGCGCACACCACGACGAGCGTGGCGGTGACGAACAGCAGCAGGCGGGCGCGCAGGGAGCGGGCGCGCGGGCGGCGGGTCATCCGCCGTCCTCCGTCGGCCCGCCCGTGCGGCCCCTGCCGTACGCGGCGCGGACCGCGGGTGTCCGGGGCCGGTCGACCGGGTGCCGGGGGGAGAACGCGTGGCCGACGGCGATCGCACGGACGCGGGCGGAAGGGGACCCCAGGATGCCTGACATGTCTCGATACTGTCCCGGTCCGCTGTCGGAACGCTGTGTTCAGCCTGAGGGTCGGTGATGACATCGGGTGGAAACGGCGGAAGGGCCGCACCCCCGACATACGGGGATACGGCCCTTCCGGTGTCCGACTGCCGTGCCGTACCGCTTACTTGCGGATCAGGCTGCGCAGCACGTACTGCATGATGCCGCCGTTGCGGTAGTAGTCGGCCTCACCGGGGGTGTCGATGCGGACGACCGCGTCGAACTCGACACCGGTGTCGGTGGTGACCTTCACCGTGCGCGGGGTGGTGCCGTTGTTGAGCTCCTCGACGCCGGTGATGGAGAAGGTCTCCTCGCCGGTCAGACCGAGGGCCTGGGCCGAGCCGCCCTCCGGGAACTGCAGCGGCAGGACGCCCATGCCGATGAGGTTCGAGCGGTGGATGCGCTCGTACGACTCGGCGATGACGGCCTTGACGCCGAGCAGCGCGGTGCCCTTCGCGGCCCAGTCGCGGGACGAGCCGGAGCCGTACTCCTTGCCCGCGAGGACGACGAGCGGGATGCCCTGCTCGATGTAGTTGCGGGAGGCGTCGTAGATGAAGGAGACCGGGCCGCCGTCCTGCGTGAAGTCGCGGGTGTAGCCGCCCTCGGTGCCCGGCGCGATCTGGTTGCGCAGGCGGATGTTGGCGAACGTACCGCGGATCATGACCTCGTGGTTGCCGCGGCGGGAGCCGTAGCTGTTGAAGTCGCGGCGCTCGACGCCGTGCTCCGTGAGGTACTTGCCGGCCGGGGTGTCGGCCTTGATGGCGCCGGCGGGCGAGATGTGGTCCGTCGTCACCGAGTCGCCCAGCTTGGCCAGGACCCGGGCGCCGGAGATGTCGGTGACCGGGGCCGGCTCGTGCTGCATGCCCTCGAAATAGGGGGGCTTGCGGACGTAGGTGGACTCCGGGTCCCACTCGAAGGTGTTGCCGGTCGGGATGGGCAGCGCCTGCCACTGGGCGTCGCCCGCGAAGACGTCCTGGTAGGACTTGTTGAACATGTCCTCGCCGATGGCGTTCGCCACGACGTCGTTGACCTCGGCCTCGGAGGGCCAGATGTCCTTGAGGAAGACCGGGTTGCCGTCCTGGTCGATGCCCAGGGCGTCCTTGGTGATGTCCACCTTCATGGAGCCCGCGATGGCGTACCCGACGACCAGCGGCGGGGAGGCCAGGTAGTTCATCTTGACGTCGGGGTTGATCCGGCCCTCGAAGTTGCGGTTGCCGGAGAGGACCGAGGTGACCGCGAGGTCGTGGTCGTTGACGGCCTTGGAGACCTCCTCCGGCAGCGGACCGGAGTTGCCGATGCAGGTGGTGCAGCCGTAACCGACCAGGTTGAAGCCGACCTTGTCGAGGTACGGGGTCAGGCCCGCCTTGTCGAAGTAGTCGGTGACGACCTTGGAACCCGGGGCGAGGGTGGTCTTGACCCACGGCTTGCGGGTCAGGCCCTTCTCCACGGCCTTCTTCGCGACGAGCGCGGCGGCGACCATGACGTACGGGTTGGAGGTGTTGGTGCAGGAGGTGATCGCGGCGACCGTGACGGCGCCGTGGTCGATCTCGTACGTCGAGCCGTCGGGGGCGGTGACGGTGACCGGGTTGGACGGCACGCCGTTCGGCGCGACGGCCGGGGCGTCGGAGGCCGGGAAGGACTCCTTGCCGGACTCGTCCACGGAGTCGACGTAGTTGAGGACGTCCGACTTGAACTGCTGGGCCGCGTTGGCGAGGACGATACGGTCCTGCGGGCGCTTCGGGCCGGCGATGGAGGGCACGACGGTGGAGAGGTCGAGTTCCAGCTTCTCGGAGAAGTCCGGCTCGGCCTTCGGGTCCAGCCAGAGGCCCTGCTCCTTGGCGTACGCCTCGACGAGCGCGACCTGCTGGTCGCTGCGGCCGGTCAGGCGCAGGTAGTTCAGGGTCTCGTCGTCGATCGGGAAGATCGCGGCGGTGGAGCCGAACTCCGGGGACATGTTGCCGATGGTGGCGCGGTTGGCGAGGCTCGTCGCCGCCACACCCTCGCCGTAGAACTCGACGAACTTGCCGACCACACCGTGCTTGCGGAGCATCTCGGTGATGGTGAGCACCAGGTCGGTGGCGGTGGTGCCGGGCTGCAGCTCACCGGTGAGCTTGAAGCCGACGACGCGCGGGATGAGCATGGAGACCGGCTGGCCGAGCATCGCGGCCTCGGCCTCGATGCCGCCGACGCCCCAGCCGAGGACGCCGAGGCCGTTGACCATGGTGGTGTGCGAGTCGGTGCCGACGAGGGTGTCGGGGTACGCCTGGCCACCGCGGACCATGACCGTGCGGGCCAGGTGCTCGATGTTCACCTGGTGGACGATGCCGGTGCCGGGCGGGACGACCTTGAACTCGTCGAAGGCGGTCTGGCCCCAGCGCAGGAACTGGTAGCGCTCCTTGTTGCGGCCGTACTCCAGCTCGACGTTCTGCTTGAAGGCGTCGTTCGTGCCGAACTTGTCCGCGATGACGGAGTGGTCGATGACCAGCTCGGCCGGCGCCAGCGGGTTGATCTTCGCCGGGTCGCCGCCCAGCTCCTTGACGGCCTCACGCATGGTGGCGAGGTCCACGACACAGGGAACGCCGGTGAAGTCCTGCATGATCACGCGGGCGGGCGTGAACTGGATCTCCTGGCTGGGCTGGGCCTGGGAGTCCCAGCCGCCCAGGGCGCGGATGTGGTCGGCGGTGATGTTCGCGCCGTCCTCGGTGCGGAGCAGGTTCTCCAGCAGGACCTTGAGGCTGTACGGCAGTCGGGCCGAGCCCTCCACCTTGTCCAGCCGGAAGATCTCGTACGACTCGTCGCCCACCTGCAGCGTGCTGCGGGCGTCGAAGCTGTTCGCCGACACGACAGTCTCCTTCATTGATGTGCGCGTACCACCGTCCATCGTGCCGCCACGCCGACTTGGCCGGTCCGGTTAGGTCAGGCTAAGTTAGGTTTGCCTTACTAGAGCGGCGGCCACGGTGCGCCTCGGCAGATATCTCGATGTCGAGATAACTCTAGTACATGGGCGCTGGATGGTCATGCCCGACCTCGCGCCGATAGCGTCGCGGAGTGACCTACCTGAGTCCGCTCGCCTATCTCCTGGGGGTCGAGGGAGCCGCCTTGCTGCGCGGCTTCCGGGAAGGAAGCGCCGACCGCGCCTTCGTCGAGGCCCGGCTCACCGAGATACGACGACTGCTGGCGACCCCCTCCCTCACCCGGACCGAGGCCGCCACGGCGACGTACGGCACGATCGGCGCGGCCGAGGTGTACCGGTCCTGGGCTCCGCACTACGACGCGCCCGGCAACCAGATGATCGACGTCGAGCAGCCGGTCGTACGACGGCTGCTGGACGGCCTGCCCGTCGGTACGGCGCTCGACGCGGCCTGCGGGACCGGTCGGCACACCGCTCACCTGCACGGGCTCGGCCATCGGGTGATCGGCGTGGACGCCTCCCCGGAGATGCTCGCCCGGGCCCGCGAGCGGCTGCCGGACGTCGGGTTCCTCCAGGCCGATCTGCACCGGCTTCCGCTGCCCGACGACGCGGTCGACACGGTCGTCTGCACGCTAGCGCTCACCCACGTCCCCGAACTGGCGCCCGTGCTGGCCGAGTTCGCCCGGGTACTGCGTCCCGGCGGACACCTGGTGATCTCGGACGCGCATCTGACGGGGTCCTACCTCTGGCCCACGCTTCCCCGCCGCCCCGGCCCCGACGGCCGCCCCTCATTGCTGACGGAACACCATCGCCCGCTCAGCGCGTACCTCGCGGCGGCCCTCCCCCTCGGCTTCCGGGTCCGCCACTGCGAGGAGCCCCACCGCCCGCGCGCTCCCCTCCCCCCACCGCCCGACCCCCTCCCCACCGACATGTCCTGGGACGTCCTCCACTGGATCCCGGAGGCCGCCGCCACCGCACTGGGCGACTCCCCGCTGGTGGTCGTGTGGCACTTCGAGCTGGAGGACCTCGGGGAGCGATAACCCACCGTCACCGAAGGTCTCTGCACGGCGTCGCCGGGCCGACGGGAATCATCCGGGCTGGTCCGAGCTCCGGTCCCCCCGCCGTCACACGCTCCACGCACGCGTGCTTTCCCGGGCGCATGCCCCTAGCCGGCCACGTACTTCGCCAAGTGCTCGCCGGTGAGGGTGGAGCGGGATGCGGCCAGGTCGGACGGGGTGCCCTCGAAGACGATGCGGCCGCCGTCGTGGCCCGCGCCGGGGCCGAGGTCGATGATCCAGTCGGCATGCGCCATGACCGCCAGGTGGTGCTCGACCACGATGACGGACTTGCCGGAGTCGACCAGGCGGTCGAGGAGGCCGAGGAGTTGCTCGACGTCCGCGAGGTGGAGGCCCGCGGTCGGCTCGTCGAGGACGTAGATCCCGCCCTTCTCGGCCATGTGCGTGGCCAGCTTCAGGCGCTGGCGCTCACCGCCGGAGAGGGTGGTGAGCGGCTGGCCGAGCGTGAGGTAGCCGAGGCCGACGTCGGCGAGGCGCATGAGCACGCGGTGCGCGGCCGGGGTCGCCGCCTCTCCGCCGCCGAAGAACTCCACCGCCTCCGTCACCGGCATCGCCAGCACCTCGCTGATGTCCCGCCCGCCGAGCCGGTACTCCAGCACCGAGGCCTGGTACCGCTTGCCCTCGCAGTCCTCGCAGGTGCTGGCGACGCCCGCCATCATCGCGAGGTCGGTGTAGACGACACCGACGCCGTTGCAGGTCGGGCAGGCGCCCTCGGAGTTGGCGCTGAACAGGGCCGGCTTCACCCCGTTGGCCGAGGCGAACGCCTTGCGGATCGGGTCGAGCAGTCCGGTGTACGTCGCCGGGTTGCTGCGCCTCGAGCCCTTGATGGCGCCCTGGTCGACCGAGACGACGTTCGCGCCGGGCGGGATCGAGCCGTGGACGAGGGAGCTCTTGCCGGAGCCCGCCACACCGGTGACCACACAGAGCACCCCGAGGGGGACGTCGACGTCGACGCTCTGCAGGTTGTGGGCGCTCGCACCCCGGATCTCCAGCTGTCCGGCCGGCTTGCGCACACTCTCCTTCAGGGCCGCCCGGTCGGCGAGATGACGGCCGGTGACGGTGTCGCCGGAGCGCAGGCCCTCGACGGTGCCCTCGAAGCAGACGGTGCCGCCCGCCGTACCGGCGCCGGGACCGAGGTCGACGACGTGGTCGGCGATGGCGATGGTCTGCGGCTTGTGCTCGACGACGAGCACCGTGTTCCCCTTGTCCCGCAGACGCAGCAGCAGTTCGTTCATCCGCTGGATGTCGTGCGGGTGCAGGCCGGTGGTCGGCTCGTCGAAGACGTACGTCACGTCCGTGAGCGAGGAGCCGAGATGGCGGATCATCTTGACGCGCTGCGCCTCACCGCCCGACAGCGTGCCCGAGGGCCGGTCCAGCGCGAGATAGCCGAGGCCGATCTCGGAGAAGGAGTCGAGGGACTGCTGCAACGCGGTCAACAGCGGGGCGACGGACGGCTCGTCCAGCCCGCGGACCCACTCGGCGAGGTCCGTGATCTGCATCGCGCAGGCGTCGGCGATGCTGATCCCCTTGATCTTCGAGGCGCGGGCGCCCTCGGCGAGCCGGGTGCCGTCGCACTCGGGGCAGGTGGTGAAGGTGACGGCCCGCTCCACGAACTCCCGGATGTGCGGCTGCATCGCCTCCTTGTCCTTGGAGAGCATCGACTTCTGGATCCGCGGGATCAGACCCTCGTACGTCATGTTGATGCCCGCGATCTTCATCCGGGTCGGCTCGCGGTGCAGGAAGTCGTGCAGTTCGCGCTTGGTGTACTTGCTGATCGGCTTGTCCGGGTCGAAGAAACCGGACTCGATGTAGAGACGCGAGTTCCAGCCGCCGCCCTTGTAGCCGGGGACGGTGATGGCGCCCTCGTTCAGCGACAGGGAGTCGTCGTAGAGCTGGGCGAGGTCGAGGTCGGTGACGTTGCCGCGGCCCTCGCAGCGGGGGCACATGCCGCCGGTCCGCTCGAAGGTCGCCTTCACCGCTTTCCTCGCGCCCTTCTGGACGGTGATGGCACCGGACGCGCGGACCGAGGGGACGTTGAACGCGTACGCGCTCGGCGGGCCGATGTGCGGTGTGCCGAGCCGGCTGAAGAGGATCCGCAGCATCGCGTTGGCGTCGGTGGCGGTGCCGACGGTGGAGCGGGGGTCGCCCCCCAGACGCTGCTGGTCGACGATGATCGCGGTGGTCAGACCGTCCAGGACGTCCACCTCGGGCCGGGCCAGGGTCGGCATGAAGCCCTGCACGAAGGCGCTGTAGGTCTCGTTGATGAGCCGCTGCGACTCGGCGGCGATGGTGTCGAAGACGAGCGAGCTCTTGCCCGATCCGGAGACACCGGTGAAGACCGTGAGACGGCGCTTCGGGATCTCGATGCTGACGTCCTTGAGGTTGTTCTCACGCGCGCCGTGCACGCGGATCAGGTCATGGCTGTCGGCGGCGTGGCTCATCGTCTCTCCAACGTCTCGGGCGGCCTGGCTCGATCCAACGCTATGCGGGGGCCGCCGGTCGGCGCTTCTCGAATCCTGACCGCTTCCCGGACGATCACGGGGGCGATCACGGGGGCGATCACGGGGGCGATCAGGGGGATCTGCCATCAGGCGGCCAAGTCGGGGTAACCGGACAGGAAACAGCCCGCTCGGAAGGAGGCACGATGCCCCTCACGTTCCGCAAGAGTTTCCGGATACTGCCCGGCGTGCGCCTGAACATCAACCGGCACTCCTGGTCCATCACCACCGGCGGCAAGAACGGTCCGCGGCACACCCACAGCAGCACCGGACGTCGTACGACATCGATGGATTTGCCCGGACCTTTCGGGTGGCGGAAGACCCACACCGCCAAGCGACACTGACGGGGCATCACCCGAATGGACCCCCCGAGATGCCCCATCTCATATCTGAGATAGCCTCAACCCCATGGCAGACGACTACCTCGTACGCATCGGCAAGCTCATCCGTGACGCCCGGCAACACCGTGGCTGGACACAGGCACAACTGGCGGAGGCGCTGGGCACCAGTCAGAGTGCTGTCAACCGCATCGAGCGGGGCAACCAGAACATCAGCCTTGAGATGATCGCTCGAATCGGTGAGGCACTTGAGAGCGAAATCGTCTCACTGGGCTACGCGGGACCGATGCATCTGCGGGTGGTCGGCGGCCGTCGGCTCTCGGGGGCCATCGACGTCAAGACGAGCAAGAACGCGTGTGTCGCGCTGCTGTGTGCGTCCCTGCTCAACAAGGGGCGCACCGTGCTGCGCCGGGTCGCCCGGATCGAGGAGGTCTACCGCCTCCTGGAGGTGCTCAACTCCATCGGCGTGCGCACCCGTTGGATCAACGACGGGGTGGACCTGGAGATCGTGCCGCCGGCCGAGCTCGACATGGCGGCGATCGACGCCGACGCGGCGGTGCGCACCCGGTCCATCATCATGTTCTTCGGCCCGCTGCTGCACCGTATGGACCACTTCAAGCTGCCCTATGCCGGCGGCTGCGACCTGGGCACCCGCACCATCGAGCCGCACATGATCGCGCTGAGGCGGTTCGGGCTGGACATCGCCGCCACCGAGGGCCAGTACCACGCCCAAGTGGACCGTGCGGTCCGGCCCGACCGTCCGATCGTGCTGACCGAGCGCGGGGACACCGTGACCGAGAACGCGCTGCTGGCCGCCGCCCGGCACGACGGCGTCACCGTCATCCGCAACGCCTCCTCCAACTACATGGTCCAGGACCTGTGCTTCTTCCTGGAGGCGCTCGGCGTCAAGGTCGAGGGCATCGGCAGCACGACGCTCACCGTGCACGGCGTGCCGGACATCGACACCGATGTCGACTACTCCCCCTCCGAGGACCCGGTCGAGGCGATGAGCCTGCTGGCCGCGGCCGTCGTCACCGAGTCGGAGCTGACCGTGCGCCGGGTGCCCATCGAGTTCCTGGAGATCGAGCTCGCGGTCCTGGAGGAGATGGGCCTCGAGAACGACCGCACCCCGGAGTACGTCGCCGACAACGGCCGCACCCGCCTTGTGGACCTGACCGTCCGGCCCTCCAAGCTCGAGGCGCCGATCGACAAGATCCACCCCATGCCCTTCCCGGGCCTGAACATCGACAACGTCCCGTTCTTCGCGGCGATCGCGGCCGTGGCCCAGGGCAAGACCCTCATCCACGACTGGGTCTACGACAACCGGGCGATCTATCTCACCGACCTCAACCGTCTCGGCGGCCGTCTCCAACTCCTCGACCCGCACCGCGTCCTGGTCGAGGGCCCGACCCGCTGGCGGGCGGCCGAGATGATGTGCCCGCCCGCCCTGCGCCCCGCCGTCGTCGTCCTCCTGGCGATGATGGCCGCGGAGGGCACGTCCGTCCTGCGCAACGTGTACGTCATCAACCGCGGTTACGAGGACCTGGCCGAGCGCCTGAACTCGATCGGGGCGCAGATCGAGATCTTCCGGGACATCTGACAGGTGACGGGGCGCCCCCGCCAGGGGGGCGCCCTTTTGCGTTGGGCCGTTACTCACTTTCGGGTGACGGCGTTCTCGCAGGTGGGGTGGCGGGGACTGGCGGACAGATGCCACATTCCAGTGTTTCCAAGGGCACACAATCTTATACCGCGTCAACCCTGTGCATTCGGCCGATAAATGGTCGATACAGCCGAGAGTCATAGATATCTGTTGGATCTGTAATGACGCACGCATTTCCCTCACCGGACGTGGGGATTCCGTGCAGGGTGTGGATGTGCGGCCGACCGGTCGCCACCCGCACAACACACCCCGCCGACCTGCGGTTTCATCGCCGTGGCCGGGGTGTTCCGCCCTTGCGAAGGGGGACACTCGTGTCCGTTACTGCTTCCGTCCGTCGCCTGACCGCCGCCGCCGCGGTCGCCGCCGCCGTCGTAGGTGCCGCCGCACTCCCCGCGGCGGCCGCCGACCATCAGCCCGGCCGCTGGCACCACGGCTCGGTGTTCATCAGCGCCGTGCACCACGCCTCCCCGTGGCGGGACGGCCGGGGCAACCGGTCGCTGAACGCGGAGTGGGCGGACATCACCAACGAATCCCGCCGGACGGTGAACCTGGACCACTGGACGCTGTCCGACCGGGAGGGCCACACCTACACCTTCCATCACGTCCTGCTCCAGGGCCGTGCGACCGTCCGCGTCCATACGGGTCTGGGCCGGGACACCGGGAGCGACGTCTACCAGGCCCGTCGCGGGTACGTGTGGGACCGGGACTCCGACACCGCGACCCTGCGTGACGAGCTGGGCCGCCTGGTCGACGAGACCTCCTGGGGCCGCCACGACCGCGACGGCTGGCGCGACGGGGACCGCCGCCACGACCGCGACGGCTGGCGCGACGGGGGCCGCCGTCACGACCGCGACGGTGGCCGCCACGACCGGGACGGCTGGCACGACCGCGACGGCGGGCGCAACGGGCACGGTGGCGACCAGCGCCACTGACCGACCCGGCACGCCGGCCTGATCCCGGCTGACCGACTGGTGGCGCGCTGCCCCTGAGGGCGGCGCGCCACCGGCGCGTTGCCGCTTCCGCCCCCTTCCCGCGCACGGAACGACGCCTCCTTTTTGTTCTACAAAACCTTGACGCACTGCTGAGCTTCTGTAGACCATCGGGATGTCGGTACCCGCACCGGCGCGAGGAGGCGCTCGGCATGGTGGAGGTGTCCTTCGACCGGAGCCCGGAGACGTACCGGCACTGGAGGCTGCGTACGGACGGGCCGGTCGCCTGGCTGGAGCTGGACGTCGACGAGGGCGGCGGGCTGGTGCCGGGGTACGAGCTGAAGCTGAACTCCTACGACCTCGGTGTCGACATCGAGCTGTACGACGCCGTGCAGCGGCTGCGCTTCGAGCACCCGGAAGTACGGGCCGTGGTGCTGACCAGCGCCAAGGAGAAGGTGTTCTGCGCGGGCGCCAACATCCGTATGCTCGCCGCCTCCCCGCACGAGTGGAAGGTGAACTTCTGCAAGTTCACCAACGAGACGCGCAATGGCATGGAGGACGCCTCCGAGCACTCCGGGATCACCTTCATCGCCGCCGTCAACGGCTCCTGCGCGGGCGGCGGTTACGAGCTGGCACTGGCCTGCGACCTGATCCTGCTGATCGACGACAACTCCTCGGCCGTCGCGCTGCCCGAGGTGCCTCTCCTGGGCGTGCTGCCCGGTACCGGCGGTCTGACCCGGCTCACGGACAAGCGGCGGGTGCGCAAGGACCTGGCCGACGTCTTCGCCACCCGGAGCGACGGGGTGCGCGGCAAGACGGCCGTGGACTGGCGGCTGGTGGACGAAATCGTGCCGCGCCGGGACTTCCGGGCGGTCGTCGAGCAGCGGGCCCGGGAGGCGGCGGCGCGCCATCCCCGGCCCGCGGACGTGCGGGGTGTCCGACTCGCGCCGCTGGAACGCGAGATCAGCGACGCCGGGATCTTCTACCGGCATGTGCGCGCCGAGTTCGACCGGGCGCTCGGGCTCGTCCGGATCACCGTGGGCGGGCCGCAGGACGGCACCGAGGGGTGGCTGCTCCGCCTCACCCGTGAACTCGACGACCTGATCCTGAGGCTGCGGGCCAACGAGCCCGAGCTGGGCACCTGGGTGCTGCGCACCGAGGGCGACCCGGACCTCGTAATCGCCCAGGAACAGCGGCTGTTGGACGCCCGGGCGGACGGTGACTGGCTCGCCGACGAGATCCTGCACTACTACAAGCGCACCCTGAAGCGTCTCGACGTCACCAGCCGCAGTCTCGTCGCGCTGATCGAGCCCGGGAGCTGCTTCGCCGGGCTGCTGCTGGAGTTGGCCCTCGCCTGCGATGTGCAGTACATGCTGGACGGGCCACCCGTCGAGGACCCGGACAGTGCTGAGCGGGCACAACTCCGGCTGTCCGTGGCCAACTTCGGAACCTTCCCGATGGGCAACGGGCTGTCCCGGCTCGCGTCCCGCTTCTACGGGGACGACGACCACCTCGACTGGCTGCGCCGCGAGGCGACCGGGCATCCCCTGACCCCCGCCCAGGCCCGCGAGCTCGGGCTCGTCACCGACGCGCCCGACGACATCGACTGGGAGGACGAGGTCCGCCTGGTGCTGGAGAACCGGGCGGCGCTGAGTCCCGACGCGCTGACCGGGATGGAGGCCAACCACCGCTTCGTCGGCCCGGAGACGATGGAGACCAAGATCTTCGGCCGGCTCAGCGCCTGGCAGAACTGGATCTTCGTACGGCCGGGCGCGTCCGGTCCGGAGGGCGCGTTGCGCCGTTACGGCACCGGGCAGCGGGCCGTCCACGACCGGAAGCGAGTGTGATCCGATGCCCACGGCCATCGACTACGACGCCAAGATCCCCAACAACGTCGGCCTCGCCGACGACCGCCGGCTGCAGCGGGCCCTGGAGGGCTGGCAGCCCAAGTTCCTCGGCTGGTGGGGCGAGATGGGCCCCGCCCTGGAGAACCACGGCGTCTATCTGCGCACGGCCGTGTCGGTGGGCCGGGACGGGTGGGCGCACTTCGACCATGTCCAGGTGCCCGACTACCGCTGGGGCATCTTCCTGGCCGAGCCCACCCCGGACCGCCGTATCGCCTTCGGCGAGCACAAGGGCGAGCCGGTGTGGCAGCAGGTGCCCGGCGAGTACCGCGCCGACCTGCAACGGCTCATCGTCGTCCAGGGCGACACCGAGCCCGCGTCGGTCGAGCAGCAGCGACTGCTGGGGCTGAGCGCGCCGAGCCTGTACGACTTGCGCAACCTCTTCCAGGTCAACGTCGAGGAGGGGCGGCATCTTTGGGCGATGGTGTACCTGTTGCACGCCTACTTCGGCCGTGAGGGGCGGGAGGAGGCCGAGGCGCTGCTGTACCGCAACTCCGGCAGCCCAGATTCCCCGCGCATCCTGGGCGCGTTCAACGAGGAGACCGCCGACTGGCTGGCCTTCTACATGTTCACGTACTTCACCGACCGGGACGGCAAGTACCAGTTGGGCTCGTTGAAGGAGAGCGCCTTCGATCCGCTGTCGCGGACCTGCACCTTCATGCTGAAGGAGGAGGCCCACCACATGATGGTGGGGACGACCGGGGTCGACCGGGTCGTCGCCCGCAGTGCACAACTCGTCGTGGAGAACGACACGTTGGACATCGCCGGGTGCGGCGGGATACCGCTCGACATCATCCAGAAGTACATCAACTTCCACTACACCGTCTCCCTCGACCTGTTCGGCAGCGAGACCTCCACCAACGCGGCCAACTACTACACGGCGGGGCTCAAGGGCCGCTGGCAGGAGGAGCGCCGGGGCGACGACCACCGGCTCACCGAGGACGGCGTGCGGTTGGACAGGCCCGCCGAGGACGGCACCTGGGGGGCCGACGAGGTCCCCGCGCTGCTCGCCCTCAACCTCGACCTGCGCGACGAGTACATCGCCGACTGCCAAACCGGCGTCAAACGCTGGAACCGGATCCTCGAGGACCACGGCATCGACGTCCGCTTCCACCTCCCCCACCCGGGCTTCAACCGCCAGGTCGGCCTCGCCTCCGGCCACCACGTCACCCCCGACGGCAGGATCGTCGACGAGCGGGCCTGGGAGGCGAACCGGCGCCACTGGCTGCCCACCGCCGAGGACCTGGCGTTCGTACGGTCGCTGATGCGGCCGGTGTACGAGCGCGGGCGGATCGCGAGCTGGGTGGCGCCGCCGGTCAACGGGATCAACGGCAAGCCGTTCGACTACGAGTACGTCCGACTGGTGTGAGGCGGCCCCCATGCCCGAGCTGTTCAACGCGGCGGACTGGCTGGTCGACCGGCAGGTCGACGAGGGCAACGGCGGCCGTACCGCCGTCGTCACGCCGACGCGGAGCCTGACGTACCGGGAACTGGCCGACGAGGTACGGCGGTCGGCGGCCGGGCTGCGTGCCCTCGGCGTACGGCCCGAGGAGCGTGTCCTGTTCTGCATGGCCGACGATGTCGAGTTGTTCGCCGGCATCCTCGCCGCGTTCCGCATCGGCGCGGTGGCCGTGCCCGCGTCGACCATGCTGACCGGGCCGGAACTGGGCAGGCTGGTGGCGGACTGCCGCAGCCGGGTGGTGCTGGCCTCCGAGGAGTTCGCGCCGGTCGTCCACACGGCTGTCCAGGACGCGCCGGAGGTCGAACACACCCTGCTGGGCGGCGACTTGGGGCGGCTCTGGCGGGCGGGCGGGGACGAAGGGCCGTATCCCACCTGGCACGACTCCCCCGCCCTGTGGCTCTACACGTCCGGCACCACGGGCACGCCCAAGGCGGCGATGCACCGGCACGACGACATCCGGCTGGTCGCGGAGAACTACGGGCAGCGGGTGCTGGGCATCGGCCCCGAGGACCGCTGTCTGTCGGTCGCGAAGCTGTTCTTCGCCTACGGGCTCGGCAACTCGATGTTCTTCCCGCTGTCGGCCGGCGCCACGGCCGTACTGGAGCCGGCCCGGCCCTCGCCCGGGCTGTTCGCCAAGCGGGCGGCGGCCGACCGGGCGACCGTGCTGTTCGGTGTGCCCGGGTTCCTCGGCGCGCTGCTCGCGAGCCCGGACATCCCCGACGACGCCTTCGCGACCGTACGCGTGGGCGTCTCCGCCGGTGAGGCGCTTCCGGCGCGGATCTACCAGGGAGTGCGGGAGCAGTTCGGCGTGGAGGTGCTCGACGGGATCGGCTCGACCGAGATGCTGCACATCTTCATCTCCAACCGGCCGGGGCGGGTCCGTCCCGGCTCCTCCGGCGAACCTCTTCCGGGGTACGCCGTCGAGCTGAGGGACGACGCGGGGCAGGTGGTGGACGGCACGGGTGTGCCCGGTGAGCTGTATGTGCGCGGGGAGTCGGCCGCCGTCGGCTACTGGTGCCGGGCGAAGACCAGCCGGCAGGTCTTCCTCGGCGACTGGGTGCGCACCGGCGACACCTACGTCCGCAACACCGACGGCACCTACACCTGCCTGGGCCGCACCAACGACCTGCTGAAGGCGGGCGGCATCTGGGTCTCGCCCGCGGAGGTGGAGGAGCGGCTGCTGGCACATCCGGACGTGGCCGAGGTCGCCGTGGTCGGGGCGCGGGATGCGGACGGGCTGGATCTGCCGGTGGCGTGCGTGGTGCCGCGGGCGGGGTGCGAGGTGGACGCTCAGGCTCTGGTCGCCTGGTGCCGGGAGGGGCTGGCGGCGTTCAAGCGGCCGCGCGCGGTCGTCGCGCTGCCGGAACTGCCGCGCACGCCGACCGGGAAGATCCGGCGTAACGTGCTGAGGGAGATGATCCGCCCCGAGGAGGTGCCGTGATCGACGGTGACACCGTGGTGGACGCGCACAGGGCGTCCAGGGTCGCCCGCCACTCGGGGACGGCGCGCTCGGCGAGGTGGGCGTTGTAGCGGACCACGATCGGGCCTTCCGGCTCGCCCGCCTCCCTCGCCCGGTACAGCTCGGCGATCTCCTGCTCGGCGTACGCCGTGCGCGGCCTCTCGCCGTGGCCGGGCGCGTCGATGACGGCGACATGGAAGCCGCGGGCGACGAGGAGGCGTGCGCGGCCCGACATGGCGGGCCACTTCTTGTGGGTGCCGCCCCCGTGGCCCATCAGGACGAGGGGTGCGCGGTCGGCGCCGGACAGCGGCGACCAGAGGATGCCGGGGATGTCGCCCAGGGTGAAGTCGCGTTCGCGCATGCCGTGGGCGGACGACTCGGTGGTGAAGTGCACAGAGGACATAGGTGTGGCCTTTCGGGAGTGCCTGGTGGTGGAGGCGCTCCCGGCGACACCCGCGTCAGTCGCCGGACCGTGGAGAAGGAGGGAGCACCCACGTCGATACAGCGTTCATGGGTCTCACCTCCTCGATCGGTCGCACGGCCGACCGCAAGCTAGCAGCAGGGGCCCGCAGGCCGGCAACTGCTTTTTTTCGGGGCCGCTTTCCGGGCCCTAGTCCTGCAGTTCCTCCCACCGCCGTTGCGCCTCCGTCGTCCAGTCGGCGTGCCGGCCGCGGAAGAGGGCGGTGGCCCTGGCGCCGCTCCAGCCGGGCGGGAGGAGTTCGGGCGGGAGGCGCGGGTCGAGGAAGGGGAAGCGGCGCCACTCGTGGACGAGCAGGGTCAGGGCGTGCAGCGTGGGGTCGCCGGGTGCCGGGTGCAGGCCGGTGAACCCGTCGATGAACCCCTCGTACCGCTCCTCCACCTCGCTCAGGTCCCAGGCGCGGGCGACCATGGCCGCCTCGCTGCCGAGGGCGCCGTAGGTGGCGGTGAAGGACAGGGCGCCGTCGGCGAGCTGGAGTTCCTTGAGGACGGCGAGGGCCTCGGGCTCGCGGTGGGTGTGGGGGGTGATCCACACGCCCGGCTCCGGGGAGCCGAAGCCGGCCCAGCTGAGGCGGGTGCGCAGGCGGTGGCGCAGGTCCCGCTTGGTCTCGGGGACCGAGACGAGGACGACGAGCCAGGTGCCGTCCCAGGCCCGCTCGCCGCTGCCGAAGTCGTAGATGCGCTGCGCGCCCTCGGTCAGCAGCCGCCGTCCGGGCGGGGTCAGCGCCCAGCGCACCCGGCGGCCCACCCGCTCCGAGGCCAGCCAGCCCTCGGCCGCCGTGCGGGCCAGCGCCTGGCGGGCCGACTTCTCCTCGACGCCGAACAGCGCCAGCGTCTCGACCAGCGCCGACGTCCATACGGGGCGGCCGCGCGGCAGGACGAACTCGCCGAGCACGGTCATCAGCAGCGAGCGCGCGCTGGTGTCACCGACCTCCCGGCGCCGGCTGACCACCGGCCGCGCGGACGCCTCCTTCGCCATGTGCCGCCACTCCCCTCCCAGCCGGTTGCAAGCTCTTTGCACACTATCCTGTCGGCACGCAACCTATCTGTGGAGTGTGGTGGGGCCGTCGTGCCCGCGGTCCGTGGTCCCGCGGGCACGGCGGGCGGCGGTCAGCTCCGGGTCAGGGTGACGTCCTGGCGCTGCAGGGCGTGGAAGCGGGGCAGGGGCAGGCCGCCGACGGGGCGCAGTTCCATGACGGTGGCCTCGACGGTGGCCGCTCCCGGCTGGACCGGTTCCGAGGAGACCTTGCCGGTGTTCGCCCAGGCGTGCGTCACGCCGTCGCAGACGGCACGGGTGCCGCCGATGCCGTGACGGACGGTCGAGGTGCCCTGGCTCAGGGACGAGCTGACGAAGACCGGGCCGGTGTTGCCGAGACAGCTGTAGGTGCCGGAGAGCGTGACGGTGCCGTCCGCGGCGATGGTGCCGGTGGGGTCGACGGTCACGGTCTCGTACGGGTCCGCGCTCGCCGGTGCGGCGGTGGCGGCGAGCGGGAGCAGCGCGGCCGCGGCGCCGGCGAGGGCGAGGGCGGGGCGCAGGGAGAGCGCGGGCATCGGGAACCTCCTGAAGGTGGGGCTTCCACTGGTACCGGGCGCGCGCGCGTGTTGCCGTGACCGTCACCCCTTCGGTGGCGAGTCCGCATCGACGGTCGTGGAACCGTCCGGGTGTTGTCCGCGTGTTGTCACGCTTCTCGTCCAGCCGTTCCGATGAGTTCGCGACGGGAGCATGGTCTTGTTCACAGGGACCCGGACCGAGGGGTCCCGACCGACCTGGAGGTACGCCATGTGTACACGTCGGCCCTCGTGCCCTGCCTCCGACGGCCACGCCCCGCACATCGTCGCCGCCCACCCCGAGCAGGGCTGGGCGCTGCTGTGCGACGGCGGGATTGTGTTCGACGACAGCGGTGAGCTGACCGCCGACGGCCGCGTCGTCGCGCCGCACCGGCTGCCCGCCGAGCGACTGGCCGTCGCCGCCTGACCGATTCCGCTCAGGGCAGCACGGCGAAGCCGTCGAGCTCCACCTGTGCCTGGTCGTCCCAGAGGCGTACGACCTCAACGACCGCCATCGCCGGGTAGTCCCGTCCCGCCAACCGCCGCCAGATCCGCCCGAGTTCGGGGGCGTGGACCCGGTAGGCGGCGACGTCCGTGGCGTAGACGGTGACGCGGGCCAGGTCCGCGGGGGTGCCGCCGGCCGCGGTGAGCGCGGTCAGCAGATTGGTGAGCGCCTTCTCGAACTGGGCGGGGAGCGTGTCGCCGGTGACCTTGCCCTCGGTGTCCAGGGCGGTCTGGCCGGCCAGGAAGACCACGCGGGTGCCGGTGGCGACGACCGCGTGCGAGAAGCCGGTGGGCGGGGAGAGGTCGGGCGGGTTGACGCGTTCGGTGCTCACTGGCCTGCCTCCGGGGTTTCCGTCTCCGCGTCCAGTTCCTTGTACAACTCCTTCGCGATGATGCCGCGTTGGACCTCGCTGGCGCCCTCGTAGACACGCGGTGCGCGCACCTCGCGGTACAGGTGCTCCAGCAGATGCCCGCGGCGCAGCGCCCGGGCCCCGTGCAACTGGACGGCCGTGTCGACGACTTGCTGCGCGGTCTCGGTGGCCAGCAGCTTCGCCATCGCCGCCCGCTTGGGGACGTCCGGGGCACCCTCGTCGTACGCCGTCGCCGCCGCGTACACCACGAGGCGGGCCGCGTCGGTGCGCAGCGCCATGTCGGCGACCTGGTGTGCGACGGTCTGCAGATCCCGCAACTTGCCGCCGAAGGCGTCCCGTCGGGCGGTGTGCGCGAGGGTCGCGTCCAGCGCGGCCTGTGCCATGCCGACGGCGAAGGCCCCGACGCTGGGCCGGAAGAGGTTGAGGGTGCCCATCGCCACGCGGAAGCCGCGGTCGACCTCGCCGAGGACGTCGTCCGCGGTCACGGGCACGGCGTCGAAGTCGAGGGCGCCGATGGGGTGCGGCGAGAGCATGTCGAGGGCGGTCCCGGTGAGTCCCGGGCGGTCGGCGGGGACCAGGAAGGCGGTCACCCCACGGGCCCCGGCGCCGGGGGTGGTGCGCGCGAAGACGGTGTAGAAGTCGGCCTCGGGGGCGTTGGAGATCCAGCACTTCTCCCCGGTCAGGCGCCAGCGGGCCGCTCCGTCGGGCTCCGCCCGCAGCGCCAGCGCCGCCGCGTCCGAGCCCGCGTTCGGCTCGCTCAGCGCGAACGCGGCCACCGCGGTCCCGTCGCTCACCCTCGGCAGCCAGTTCTCCCGCTGGGCGGGGCTGCCGTGGACGTGCACGGGATGGGCGCCCAGGCCCTGCAGGGCGAGGGCCGTCTCCGCCTCCGTGCAGGAGTGGGCGAGGGACTCCCGCATCAGGCACAGGTCGAGCGCGCCGGAGGTGAACAGGCGGCCCAGCAGGCCGAGTCGGCCCAGTTCCTCGACCAGCGGGCGGTTGACGTGGCCGGGCTCGCCCTTCTCGGCGAGCGGGCGCAGCCGCTCCGCCGCCAGCGTACGCAGCCGCGCACACCAGGCGATCTGTTCCGGTTCGAGTGAGAATGCGGGCATCGCCGGTCTCCTCTCCGCCGCGTCTCCCTCGACGTTATCGCGCTCTGTTGACTGCCGTCACCAACGCGATACGCTCGTTGCCGCGGCCCACCACGACGCCCACCAACGGCGGCCCACAAGGCAAGGGGGCGAACCGCCATGATCGTCTCGGCCCACGTCGACACCTTCGCGCGCGACCACCTCCCGCCCCCCGACCAGTGGCCCGACCTCCGTTTCGAGCTGCCCGGGCTGCGGTACCCCGATCGGCTGAACTGCGCCGCCGAGCTCCTCGCCGGCCCGCCCGACGAGCGCCCGGTGTTCCACACGCCGGACGGCCCCACCTGGACGTACGGCGAGCTGCGCGCCCGTGTCGACCGGCTGGCGCACGTCCTCACCGCCGAGCTCGGGGTCGTACCCGGCCATCGCGTGCTGCTGCGCGGGCCGACCACGCCGTGGCTCGCCGCGTGCTGGCTGGCGGTGCTGAAGGCGGGGGCGGTGGCGGTGACCGTGCTGGCGCAGCAGCGGCCGCACGAGCTGGCAGTGATATGTGACATGGCACTGGTCCGGCACGCCCTCTGCGACATCCGCTCCGTCGACGACCTCGCCAAGGCCGAGATACCCGGCCTGCGCATCACCACCTACGGCGGCGACGCCCCCGACGACCTGCTGCGCCGCCCGGCGCCCGGCGCGCCCTACCCGGCCGTGGACACCGCGGCCGACGACGTCGCGCTGATCGCGTTCACCTCGGGCACCACGGGTCGCCCGAAAGGGTGCATGCACTTCCACCGGGATGTGCTCGCCATAGCGGACACCTTCTCGAAGCATGTGCTCAAGCCCCATGCGGACGATGTGTTCACGGGCAGCCCGCCGCTCGGCTTCACCTTCGGCCTCGGCGGACTGGTCGTCTTCCCGATGCGGGCCGGCGCGAGCGCGCTGCTGCTTGAACAGGCGCACCCCAAGCAACTGCTGCCCGCCGTCGCCGACCACCGCGTCTCGGTACTGTTCACCGCCCCGACCGCCTACCGCGCGATGCTGGACGACCTCGACGCCCACGACGTCTCGTCGCTGCGCCGCTGCGTCTCCGCCGGCGAGAACCTCCCCGCGGCCACCTGGCGGGCCTGGTACGAGCGGACCGGGCTGCGGATCATCAACGGCATCGGCGCGACCGAGCTGCTGCACATCTTCATCTCCGCGGCCGACGACGACGTCCGGCCCGGGACGACCGGGGTGCCCGTGCCGGGCTGGGAGGCGCGCGTGCAGGACGCGGACGGGCGGCCCGTTCCCGACGGGGAGCCGGGGCTGCTGGCCGTGCGCGGGCCGGTCGGCTGCCGCTACCTCGCCGATCCGCGCCAGCGCGACTACGTGCGCGACGGCTGGAACGTCACCGGCGACACCTACGTCCGGGAGCCGGACGGCTACTTCCGTTACGTGGCCCGGGCCGACGACATGATCATCTCGGCCGGGTACAACATCGCGGGGCCGGAGGTCGAGGACGCGTTGCTGCGTCACCCGGACGTGGTGGAGGCGGCGGTGGTGGGGCGGCCCGACGAGGCCCGCGGACAGGTGGTCGTGGCCCATGTGGTCCTCAAGGAGGGCGCCGTACGGGACGCGGATGCCCTGCGCGCCTTCGTCAAGGCGGAACTCGCGCCGTACAAGTGCCCGCGCGAGATCGTCTTCTCGGACGCGCTGCCGCGCACGGCGACCGGGAAGCTCCAGAGGTTCCGTTTGCGCACCGATGGTGACCAGCAGTGATCACGAAGACCTAAGATGATCAACGTGTCCGACCAGCATGCACCACGGTCTCTCATCGTCACGCTCTACGGCGCCTACGGCCGCTTCGCGCCGGGCCCGGTGCCCGTCGCGGAGCTGATCCGGCTGCTGGCCGCGGTCGGCGTGGACGCCCCCTCCGTCCGTTCCTCGGTGTCCCGTCTCAAACGCCGCGGACTGCTGCTGCCTGCCCGCACGGCCGAGGGCGCCGCGGGGTACGAACTCTCGCCGGACGCACGGCAGTTGCTCGAGGACGGCGACCGGCGCATCTACGCCACCGCGCCGCCCGAGGACGACGGCTGGGTGCTCGCGGTGTTCTCGGTGCCGGAGTCGGAGCGGCAGAAACGGCATGTGCTGCGCTCACGGCTGGCCGGGCTCGGCTTCGGCACGGCGGCGCCGGGCGTGTGGATCGCCCCGGCCCGGCTGTACGAGGAGACACGGCACACGTTGCGCCGGCTGCACCTGGACCCGTACGTGGACCTCTTCCGCGGCGAGCACCTGGGCTTCGCCGCGACCGTGGAGGCCGTCGCCCGCTGGTGGGACCTGACCGCGATCGCCAAGGAGCACGAGGCGTTCCTCGACCGGCACGCGCCCGTGCTGCACACCTGGCGGGAGCGCGGGGACACTCCGCCCGAGGAGGCGTACCGCGACTACCTCCTCGCCCTCGACTCCTGGCGCCACCTCCCCTACACCGACCCCGGCCTGCCCGCCCGTCTGCTTCCCGAGGACTGGCCGGGCGTCCGCTCGGCCGCGGTCTTCCGGGAGCTGCACGAGCGGCTCAGGGACGCGGGGGCGGTGTTCGCGGGCGGAGGGCAGCCCTGAACTGTCAGGGTCAACTCCCCAGCGTGAGGCGGGGTTTGGGAGCGTCCGTGCGGCCGGTCTGGGGGCGGCGGCTGCCCGCTCGGTACGGGGCCGGCCAGACGACGCCCGGACCGTCGTAGCCCTGTTCGGCGGCCGCGTGCAGGGTCCAGTGCGGGTCGTAGAGGTGCGGCCGGGCGAGGGCGCACAGGTCCGCACGCCCGGCCAGGATCAGGGAGTTGACGTCGTCCCAGGAGGAGATCGCGCCGACCGCGATCACCGGGACACCGGTGGTGCGCCGGATCCGGTCCGCGTACGGCGTCTGGTACGACCGCCCGAACTCCGGCCGCTCCTCGGCGACGACCTGGCCGGTCGACACGTCGATCGCGTCGGCGCCGTGCGCGGCGAAGGCGCGGGCGATCTCGACGGCGTCCTCGGCGGTCGTCCCGCCGTCGGCCCAGTCGGTGGCGGAGATGCGGACCGTCATGGGCTTCTCCTCCGGCCACACGCCCCGGATGGCGTCGAAGACCTCCAGCGGGAAGCGGAGTCGTTTCTCCAGCGAGCCGCCGTAGCCGTCGGTGCGGCGGTTGGTGAGCGGGGAGAGGAAGCCGGAGAGCAAGTAGCCGTGGGCGCAGTGCAGTTCGAGGAGGTCGAAGCCGGCGCGTGCGGCCCGCCAGGCGGCGGAGGTGAACTGCTCGCGGATATCGGTGAGTTGGGCGCGGGTCAGCTCGCGCGGTGTCTGGCTGTCCGGCTTGTACGGCAGCGGGGAGGGGGCCACGACGGGCCAGTTGCCCTCGGGCAGCGGTTCGTCCATGCCCTCCCACATCAGCCTGGTCGAGCCCTTGCGGCCGGAGTGGCCGAGTTGCACGCCGATCGCGGTGCCGGGGGACCGGGTGTGCACGAAGTCGGTGATCCGCCGCCAGGAGTCGGCCTGCTTGCCGGTGTAGAGGCCGGTGCAGCCGGGGGTGATCCTGCCCTCCGCGCTGACGCAGACCATCTCGGTCATCACCAGCCCGGCACCGCCGAGGGCGCGGGCGCCGAGGTGGACGAGGTGGAAGTCGCCGGGGACGCCGTCGACCGCGGAGTACATGTCCATGGGCGACACGACGACCCGGTTGCGCAGGGTCAGCCCGCGCAGCCGGAACGGGGTGAACATCGGCGGGGTACCGGGCGGGCAGCCGAACTCGTCCTCCACGGAGCCGGTGAACCGGGCGTCGCGCAGCCAGAGGTTGTCATGGGTGACGCGGCGGCTGCGGGTGAGGAGGTTGAAGGCGAACTGGCGGGGGGGCTGGTCGAGGTAGAGGCCGAGGTTCTCGAACCACTCCAGGCTGGCGCGGGCGGCGCGCTGGGTGGAGGCGACGACGGGTTTGCGCTCCTCCTCGTAGGCCGTGAGCGCCTTGTCGAGGGACGGCTGTTCCTCCAGGCAGGCGGCGAGGGCGAGGGCGTCCTCGACGGCGAGTTTGGTGCCGGAGCCGATGGAGAAGTGGGCGGTGTGGGCGGCGTCGCCGAGCAGGACGACGTTGCCGTGGGACCAGCGCTCGTTGGTGACCGTGCGGAAGGTCGTCCAGGCCGACTTGTTGGAGCGCAGGGGGCGACCGCGGAGCGCCTCCGCGAAGATCTTGGCGCAGCGGTCGATGGACTCCGCGGTGTCGAGTTCCTCGAAGCCGGCCGCGCGCCAGACGTTCTCGTGCATCTCGACGATCACGGTGGAGGCGTCGCCGGAGTAGGGGTAGCCGTGCAGTTGCATCACGCCGTGTTCGGTCTCGGCGATCTCGAAGCGGAAGGCGTCGAAGGGGAAGTCGGTGGCCAGCCAGATGTAGCGGCAGTGGTGGCCGGTCACCTGGGGGCGGAACACATGGGTGTAGGCCTCGCGGGTGGTGCTGTTGACTCCGTCGGCGGCGACGACGAGGTCGTAGGTGCCGGACAGCCAGTCGGGGTAGGGGGCCTCGGAGCGGAAGCGGAGGTCCACGCCGAGGTTCCGGCAGCGGGTGTGCAGGATCTCCAGCAGGCGTTTCCGGCCGAGGGCGGCGAAGCCGTGGCCCGAGGAGGTGTGCCGTTCGCCCCGGCGCACGATGTCGATGTCGTCCCAGCGGACGAACTCCTTCTGCATCGCCTCGTACACGGCCCGGTCGGCGTGTTCGATGCCGCCGAGGGTCTCGTCGGAGAGGACGACTCCGAAGCCGAAGGTGTCGTCGGGGGCGTTGCGCTCCCAGACGGTCACCTCACGCGCGGGATCGAGCCGCTTCAGCAGGGCGGCGGCGTAGAGTCCACCGGGTCCGCCCCCGATGATCGCGACACGCATCGCGACCTCACCTCCCCTGCCACTTCGGCGGCCTCTTCTCCGTGAAGGCCGCGTGGAACTCCGCGTAGTCCTCGCCGTTCATCAGCAGGGCCTGGGTGGAGGCGTCCAGCTCGACCGAGGCCGCCAGGGGCATGTCCAGTTCGGCCGTCAGGAGCGCCTTCGTCTGGGCGTGCGCCAGGGCCGGGCCGTCGGCCAGTCGGCGGGCAAGGGACTGTGCCGCCTCGTCCGCCGCGCCCTCTTCCACCAGTTCGCTGATCAGGCCGATGCGCTCGGCCTCCGGGGCCCGTACCTGGTCGCCCAGCATCAGCAGGCGGGTCGCGTGGCCGAGCCCGACGACCCTGGGCAGCAGATAGGCCGCCCCCATGTCGCCGCCGGACAGCCCGACCCGGGTGAAGAGGAACGCGAACCGGGTGGTGGGGTCGGCCACCCGGAAGTCCGCCGCCAGGGCCAGCACCGCGCCGGCGCCCGCCGCCACTCCGTGCAGCGCCGCGACCACGGGGAAGGGGCACTCCCGTACGGCCCTCACGACCTGGCCCGTCATGCGGTTGAAGTCCAGCAGCTGGGCCGTGTCCATGGACAGCGTGGCGCCGATGATGTCGTCGACGTCGCCGCCGGAGCAGAAGCCGCGGCCCTCCCCGGCCAGGACCAGGGCGCGGACGGAGCGCTCACGGGACAGCTCGGCGAGCAGATCGCGCAGGTCGGCGTAGGCACCGAAGGTGAGCGCGTTGAGTTTCTCGGGGCGGGCCAGGGTGACGGTCGCGACCCCGTCGGTGAGCTCGACGCACAGGTGCCGCCAGTCGGCGGTGCGGGCGGCGGAGCCGGTGAAGGGACTCATGCGGTGCGGCCTCCTCGGACGGTGGCGCGGACACATCTCGAAGTTATCACTCATTCGTGACTGTCGTCACGGACGCAATATAGCCCTGTCACCGCTCGTCACCGCTCGTCAATAGAGCGGTAACAGCGGGAGCACCCGCGCGAGGCAAGCCGTTTCCAGGGGTAAGCCGCCCGTCAACGGGGCCGAAGGTCCCCCGCGGTGCCCGCCGGACGTCTCTGACGGCGGCGCCGTACCATTCATACGGTTGAAAGCAGGACAGCCTGCTCATGAACGGATCCGCCTTGTACGAACCCCCCTCGGCCTCCGCCGCCTCCTGGCGCATCGCGCTGCCGCACTCCGCCGCGGCCGTGCCCGTGGCCCGCGCCCTGGTGCGCACGGCGCTGGCCGAGCTGGAGCACGGGGCCGACAGCGACACCGCGGAGCTGCTGACGGCGGAGCTGGTCGCGAACGCGGTGGAGCACACCGCCGGGGACTCCCCCATAGAGCTCGTGGTGGAGCTGCTGCCGGGCGGCTGCCAGGTCGAGGTGCACGACCCGGACCCGGCGCCGCCGGGCGATCTGACCAGGCCGAACGGGGACGAGCCCGACCCCTGGCAGGAACACGGGCGCGGGCTGCTGCTGATCCGCGCGCTCAGCTCGTCCTGCGGACACCGCGCGACGGACTCCGGGAAGGCCGTGTGGTTCCGGCTGCCGGCGGTGCCGCCGCAGCGGCGCCCGGTCTGACCGTCCTCAGGCCAGCGTGGCCACCAGGATCGCCTTGATGGTGTGCAGACGGTTCTCCGCCTCGTCGAAGACGACCGAGTAGGGGGACTCGAACACCTCGTCCGTGACCTCCAGCGAATCGAGGCCGTGGGTCTCGTGTATCTCCCGGCCGACCTTGGTGCCCAGGTCGTGGAAGGCCGGGAGGCAGTGCAGGAAGCGGACGTCCGGATTGCCGGTGGCGCGCAGGACGTCCATGGTCACCGCGTAGGGGCCGAGGGTGGTGATCCGCTCGTCCCAGACCTCCTTGGGCTCGCCCATGGATACCCAGACGTCGGTGGCGACGAAGTCGGCGCCCAGCACGCCCTCGCTCACGGACTCGGTGAGGGTGATCCGTGCCCCGCTCACCCCGGCCAGCTCGTGCGCGCGGTCGACGATCTCCGGGGCCGGCCAGTACGCCTTCGGGGCCACGATCCGGACGTCCATGCCGAGCAGGGCGCCGGTGACCAGGTATGAATTGCCCATGTTGAAGCGGGCGTCGCCGAGGTAGGCGAAGGAGATCCGCTCGACCGGTTTGGCGGTGTGCTCGGTCATGGTCAGCACGTCGGCCAGCATCTGGGTGGGGTGCCAGTCGTCGGTGAGGCCGTTGAAGACGGGGACACCGGCGTGGGCGGCGAGTTCCTCGACCTTCTGCTGGCTGTCGCCGCGGTACTCGATCCCGTCGTACATCCGGCCGAGCACGCGCGCGGTGTCCTTGACCGACTCCTTGTGCCCGATCTGCGAGCCGGAAGGGTCGAGGTAGGTGGTCGAGGCGCCCTGATCGGCGGCGGCGACCTCGAACGCGCAGCGGGTGCGCGTCGAGGTCTTCTCGAAGATCAGCGCGATGTTCCTGCCGCTCAGATACCGCTGCTCGGTCCCGGCCTTCTTCGCGGCCTTCAGCTCGGCGGCCAGCTCGATCAGGCCGAGGAACTCCTCCCTCGTGAAGTCGAGCTCCTTGAGGAAGTGGCGCCCGGCGAGGGCGGTCGGGACGGTCGCCATGGGGCGCTCCAGAGATACGGGAACAACGGACCCTGGAAGTCTATACGAGCTTTAGCATTTCTATGCACACGGGTGTGTGCTCATACGGCCGCCCGTTCGACCGGACAGCTCATACAGCGCGGCCCGCCCCGGCCCCGGCCGAGTTCGCTGCCGGGGATCTCGATGACCTCGATGCCCTGCTTGCGCAGATGGGTGTTGGTGGTGGCGTTGCGCTCGTAGGCGACGACGACACCGGGCTCGACGGCGAGGACGTTGCAGCCGTCGTCCCACTGCTCGCGCTCGGCGGCGTGCACGTCCTGGGTGGCGGTCAGCACGCGGATCTCGCTGAGGCCCAGGGCGGCGGCGATCGCGCGGTGCATGTGCTCCGGCGGATGGTCGGTGACCTTGAGCTCCTTCTCGCCGACGCCCGGCTCGATGGTGTACGAGCGGAGCATGCCGAGGCCCGCGTACTGGGTGAAGGTGTCGCCGTCGACCATCGTCATCACGGTGTCGAGATGCATGAAGGCGCGCCGCTTCGGCATGTCGAGGGCCACGATCGTCTGCGCGGAGCCGGCCGCGAACAGCTTGTGCGCGAGCATCTCCACGGCCTGCGGGGTGGTCCGCTCGCTCATGCCGATCAGGACGGCGCCGTTGCCGATCACCAGGACGTCCCCGCCCTCGATGGTGGACGGGTAGTCGGCCTGCCCCTCGGACCAGACGCGGAACGTCTCGTCGCAGAACAGGGGGTGGTGGCGGTAGATCGCCTCGAAGTGGACGGTCTCCCGCTGCCGGGCGGGCCAGCGCATGGCGTTGACGGCGACGCCGTCGTAGATCCACGCGGAGGTGTCGCGGGTGAAGAGGTGGTTGGGCAGCGGCGCCAGCAGGAACTCGTCGAGGTCCATGACGTGGAAACGGACCGAGGTCGGCTCCGGGTGCGCGTCCAGGAACTCGCGCTTGGTCATACCGCCGACCAGCGCCTCGGCCAGCTCGGGCGCGGGGAGGGTCTCGAAGGCGGCCCTGAGGTGGTCGGTGGCGAGGACGCCGTACTCCTTCTCGTCGAAGACCCGGTCCAGGACGAGGGTGCGGGCCGCCGGGACCTCAAGGGCCTCGGTGAGCAGGTCGCCGAAGAGATGGACGGTGACCCCGCGGTCGCGCAGCACGTCGGCGAAGCCGTCGTGTTCGGCGCGCGCCCGGCGCACCCACAGCACGTCGTCGAAGAGGAGGGCGTCCTTGTTGCTGGGGGTGAGCCTTTTGAGCTCCAGATCCGGCCGGTGCAGGATGACGCGGCGCAGCCGCCCGGCCTCGGAGTCGACGTGGAATCCCATGCCTCCATCCTGACCATCGAGCGGCCTCTTGACCCGTGGCTCGGCGGTTTCTTCGGTTACTTGTTCTCGTCCTCTTGACGATAATCGGCTCTCCGGATTATCGTCTAAGAGACGAAAAGAAGGGGGTCCGATGGCCGACATCACCCGGCGCCTTGGCTGGCGCCATCTCCGGGGCGCGCCGACGGCGCACATCCGGCACCACAAGGGCGGCAAGCTGCTGCACGACGGGCCGGGGCTCAGCTTCTGGTTCCGCGCGCTGACCGCGGCCCTGTCCGAAGTGCCGGTCGACGACCGGGAGTTGGCGATGACCTTCCATGCCCGTACGTCCGACTTCCAGGACGTCGCGGTGCAGGCGACGGTGACCTACCGGATCAGCGACCCGGCGCTCGCCGCGGCCCGGCTCGACTTCTCCGTCGACCCGGACACGGGCGTGTGGCGCGGGACTCCGCTGGAGCAGCTCGGCACCCTCCTGACGGAGACGGCACAGCAGCACGCCCTGGACGTCCTCGCCCGTACGTCGCTGTCGTCGGCGCTGGTCGACGGGGTGACGGCGGTGCGGGAGCGGGTCGCGGCCGGCCTCACGGCCGAACCCCGTCTCCCGGCGACCGGCGTCGAGGTGGTCGCCGTGCGCGTCGTCGCGCTGCGGCCGGAGCCGGAGGTGGAGCGGGCGCTGCGCACCCCCGCCCGCGAGCAGATCCAGCAGGAGGCGGACCGGGCGACGTACGAGCGGCGGGCGGTGGCCGTCGAGCGGGAGCGCGCGATCGCCGAGAACGAACTGGCCAGCCAGATCGAACTCGCCCGCCGCGAGGAGCAGTTGGTCGAGCAGCGCGGTACGAACGCCCGGCGGGAGGCGGAGGAGCACGCGGCGGCGGACTCGGTACGGGCCCAGGCCGAGGCGGCGCGCACGGTGAAGCTGGCGGAGGCGGAGGCCGAGCGGTCCGTGCGGCTGGCGGACGCCGAGGCACGGCGGACCGAGCGGCTCGCGGAGGCGGAGGCTGTCCGGTCCCTGCGGCTGGCCCGTGCGGAGGCCGAGGGAGCGCGCGAGGTCGGTGAGTCCCGGGCGCAGGCCCAGGCGGCCTGGCTGCGGGTGCACTCCGAGGTGGACGTGGCGACCCTGCACGCCCTCACCGGAACACGGCTCGCGGAGAACCTGCCCCGCATCGACAGCGTGACGATCTCGCCGGACGTGCTGACGGGGTTGCTGGCCAGGCTGGCCGGCGGGGACCCGGCGTGAGCCTCGCGCCGCGCGTCGTCCTCGTCCATCGCACCACGGAATACGAGGAGTTGGTGGCCCACCACGGCACCCACGGGCAGGCCGCCTTCTTCCTCTCCTCCCGGGGCCGGGACATCGAGGAGGTCGCCGAACGGCACCGCCGCACCCGCCGGGCACTGGCCGACGTCACCGCGGCGATCCCGCTGGCCTGGCGTCAGAGCAGGGTGGAGCGGGCCGACCTGGACCGCTTCCTGTTCGCGCCGGAGGACGTCGTGGTGGTCGTCGGCCAGGACGGACTGGTGGCGAACGCCGCCAAGTACCTCGCCGGACAGCCGGTGATCGGCATCGACACGGACCCGGGGCGCAACCCGGGCGTTCTGGTACGGCACCGGCCCACCGACGCGGCCGCCCTGCTGCCCGCCGCGCACGCGTCCGGCACCGGCGTCGACGAGCTCACGATGGTCGAGGCGGTCGCCGACGACACACAGCGCCTGGTCGCGCTGAACGAGATCTACCTGGGCGCCGCCGGACACCAGACGGCCAGATACCGCCTGGGCCTCGAGAACGACGGGGGTGTCGTCGAGGCCCAGGCTTCGTCCGGGGTGCTGGTGGGGACGGGGACCGGGGCGACGGGCTGGCTCCGCTCGGTGTGGCAGGAGCGGGGGGCCGCGCTGGAGCTGCCCCACCCCACCGAGGACCGCCTGCTGTGGTTCGTCCGCGAGGCCTGGCCCTCCCCCGCCACCGGCACGACCCTCGTCGCCGGCACCCTCTCGAGCACCGCCCGCCTCCGTCTCACCGTCGAGTCCGAACGCCTGATCGCCTTCGGAGACGGGATGGAGACGGACGCCCTGGAGCTGACGTGGGGGCAGTCGGTGCGGGTGGGGGTGTGCGGGGAGCGGCTGCGGCTGGTCGGCTAGGACCGGTCCGGCTCCGGCACCCCCGTCCGCGGGGTGCCGGAGCCGGCCGTACTCACAGCCGCGGGTCCACCGGCTCCGACTCCAGGGCCAGCACCCCGAACACCGCCTCGTGCACCCGCCACAGCGGCTCGCCCTCCGCGAGGCGGTCCAGGGCCTCCAGGCCCAGGGCGTACTCGCGGATCGCCAGCGACCGCTTGTGGTTGAGGAAACGGGTGCGCAGACGGGCCAGGTTGTCGGGGCGCGTGTACTCCGGGCCGTAGATGATCCGCAGGTACTCGCGGCCCCGGCACTTGATGCCGGGCTGCACCAGCCGGCCCTCGCTGCTGCGCACCAGCGCGCCGAGCGGTTTGACGACCATGCCCTCGCCGCCGCGGCCCGTCATCTCCAGCCACCAGTCGACACCGGCCCGTACCGACTCCGGGTCACCGGTGTCGACGTACAGCCGTCGGGTGGTCTGCAGCAGACCGGTGCCGTCGTGCTCCACCATCCGGTCCAGCAGGGCCAGTTGCCCGTCGTGCGGGAGCGCGGCGAGGCTGCGGCCCTGGACGGCGAGGATCTGGAAGGGGGCCAGCCGTACACCGTCCAGGCCGTCGGTGGTCCAGCAGTAGCGCCGGTACGCCTCCGTGAACGCGGCCGCGTTCGAGGCACGTTCACGCTGGCGGTCCAGCAGGCCGGCCACCTCGACGCCCCGCGCCGCAGCGCCCTCCAGGGCGGCCAGCGCCCCCGGGAACACCGCGCCGGACGCGGCACCGACGGCCGCGTACTGCGAGCGAAGCAGACCGGACGCCTTCAGCGACCACGGCATCAGCTCGGCGTCCAACAGGAGCCAGTCCGTGTCGAGTTCGCTCCAGAGGCCGGCTGCGGTGACGGACGTGCGGACGCGGCCCAGGATCTCCTCCGTCACCGACGGGTCGTCGAAGAACGGCCGTCCGGTGCGGGTGTACAGCGAACCCGTCGTGCCGTCGACACCGAACCGCTTGCGCGCCGCCTCCGCGTCCCGGCACACCAGGGCCACCGCTCGCGAACCCATGTGCTTCTCCTCGCACACGACCCGCTCGACCCCGTCCACCGCGTACTGCGCGAACGCCTCGGCCGGGTGCTCCAGGTAGCCCTCCACGTGGCTGGTCGCCGTCGGCGCCATGGTCGGCGGCAGGTACGGCAGCAGCCGCGGGTCCACCGCGAAACGGCTCATGACCTCCAGGGCCGCGGCCGCGTTCTCCTCACGGACCGAGACCCGCCCCGAGTGCCGGGTCTCCACGATCCGGCGCCCGTGCACGTCGTTGAGGTCGAGCGGCCGGCCGTCCTGCCCGCCGGGCGCCTCGGTCCGCAGCGGTCGCGCCGGCTCGTACCAGACCCGCTCGGCGGGTACGTCGACCAGCTCGCGCTCCGGCCAGCGCAGCGCGGTCAGCTTGCCGCCGAAGACGGCGCCGGTGTCCAGGCAGATGGTGTTGTTGAGCCAGGTGGCCTCCGGGACCGGGGTGTGGCCGTAGACGACGGCCGCGCGGCCCCGGTAGTCCTCCGCCCACGGGTAGCGCACCGGCAGCCCGAACTCGTCGGTCTCGCCGGTGGTGTCGCCGTACAGCGCGTGCGAGCGGACCCGGCCGGAGGTGCGGCCGTGGTACTTCTCGGGCAGACCGGCGTGGCAGACGACGAGCCGGCCGCCGTCGAGGACGTAGTGGCTGACGAGGGAGTCGATGAACTCCCGCACCTCGGCGACGAACTCCTCGCTCTGGCCCTCCATCTGCTCGACGGTCTCGGCGAGGCCGTGGGTGTGCTGGACCTTGCGGCCCTTGAGGTAGCGGCCGTACTTGTTCTCGTGGTTGCCCGGCACGCACAGGGCGTTGCCCGACTTCACCATCGCCATCACACGGCGCAGCACGCCCGGGCTGTCCGGGCCGCGGTCGACGAGGTCGCCGACGAAGACGGCCGTACGGCCCTCCGGGTGGACGCCGTCGGTGTAACCCAACTTGCCCAGCAGCGACTCCAGTTCCGAGGCACAGCCGTGGATGTCGCCGATGATGTCGAAGGGGCCGGTGAGGTGGGTCAGGTCGTTGAAGCGCTTCTCGGTGACGACGGTGGCGTTCTCGATGTCCTCCACCCCGCGCAGGACGTGCACCTTGCGGAAGCCCTCGCGCTCCAAGTGACGAACGGAGCGGCGCAGTTCGCGGATGTGACGCTGGATGACCCGGCGCGGCATGTCGGCCCGGTCGGTACGGGCCGCGTTGCGCTCGGCGCAGACCTCCTCCGGGACGTCCAGGACGATGGCGATGGGCAGGACGTCGTACTGCTTGGCCAGGTCGATCAGCTGGCGGCGGGCGTCCTGCTGCACGCTGGTCGCGTCGACCACCGTACGGCGGCCGGCGGCCAGGCGTTTGCCGGCGATGTAGTGCAGGACGTCGAAGGCGTCCTTGGTCGCGCTCTGGTCGTTCTCGTCGTCGGAGACCAGGCCGCGGCAGAAGTCTGAGGAGATCACCTCGGTCGGCTTGAAGTGCCGACGGGCGAAGGTCGACTTGCCGGAGCCGGAGGCGCCGACGAGGACGACGAGGGAGAGGTCGGTGACGGGGAGGACCCGTGCCCTGCCGGTTGCTGTCTCGGTCATGCCGCCTTCGCCTCCTTCTCGGTGGTCATCCTGAACACGGCCATCTGGGTGGGCGGCCCGACCTCCGGGTCGTCCGGGCCCACCGGCACGAACTCCACGTCGTAGCCGTGCCGTTCGGCCACGGCGCCCGCCCAGGCGCGGAACTCCTCGCGGGTCCACTCGAAGCGGTGGTCGCCGTGGCGCACATGGCCCGCGGGGAGGGACTCCCAGCGGACGTTGTACTCGACGTTCGGGGTGGTCACCAGGACCGTGCGGGGACGGGCCGCGCCGAACACCGCGTACACCAGCGCGGGCAGCCGGGGCAGGTCGAGGTGCTCGATCACCTCGCTGAGCACGGCGGCGTCGTACCCCTTGAGCCGGTTGTCGGTGTAGGCGAGCGAGCCCTGGAAGAGCTTGACGCGCGAGGCCTGCCGCTCCCCCATGCGGTCCAGCTTCAGCCGTCGGGAGGCGATGGTCAGGGCGCGCATCGACACGTCGACGCCGACGATCTCGGTGAACCGCGCGTCCTTGAGCAGCGCCTGCACCAACTGGCCCTGTCCGCAGCCGAGATCGAGCACGCGCGCGGCGCCGGACGTCTGCAGCACCTCGATGATCGCGTCCCGGCGCCGCACCGCGAGCGGCGTCGGCTTCTCCTCCGTCCCGGTCTCCTCCTCGACCGCGTTGTCGATGTCCTCGACCTCGCTGTCGTCGGCCTCCGCGAGCCGCACCAGCTCCAGCCGCTCCATCGCCTGCCGGGTCAGCGACCAACGGCGGGACAGATAACGGCTGGTGATCAGCCTCTGCTCCGGGTGCCCGGGCAGCCAGCCCTCGCCGGCCCGCAGCAGCTTGTCGACCTCGTCCGCGGACACCCAGTAGTGCTTGGCGTCGTCGAGGACGGGGAGCAGGACATAGAGATGACGCAGCGCCTCGGCGAGGGTCAGCGCCTCGGACTCCAGGACGAGCCGCACGTACCGCGAGTCGCCCCACTCGGGGAACTCGCTGTCCAGCGCGACCGGTTCGGCGGTGACGGTCCAGCCCAGCGGCTCGAAGAGACGCTGTACGAGACCTGGGCCGCCGCGGGCGGGGAGTGCGGGTATCTCGATGCGCAGGGGCCGTGCCCGGTCCGGCAGTTCGGGGCGGGCGTGGCAGGCGCCCTTCATCGCGCTGGAGAAGACGCCGCTGAGCGCCACGGCGAGCAGTGAGGAGGCCGCGTAGGGGCGGTCGTTGACGTACTGCGCGAGTGCCGCGTCGGGGGCTCCGCCGCGTCCCTTGCCCTTGCCCCGCCGGACCAGGGCCACCGCGTCCACCTCGAGCAGCAGGGCCGCCGTGCAGCGCTGCGTATCGGCCTCGGGGTAGAGGACGTGCGCCGTGCCGTAGGAGGTGGAGAACGCCTGCGCCTTGTCGGGGTGCTTGTGCAGCAGGTGGCCGAGGTCGGTCGCGGGGCGTTCGGGAGTGCCGGTGGTGGTGATGGTCAGGAACATGCGGAGACTCTCCGACGGGTGGACGATTCGGGTGCCGTACGCACGAGAGCCCCCAGGAAGGGTGATCCTGGGGGCTCGGCAGGACGACGGTCTCACCTTCGCACAGGCGGTCCGACCGGCGCCTTCGTTTATTCCTGGGTCGATTGTTCCTGGGGCGATTATTCCTGGGGCGATTGTTCCTGGGTCAACTGTGACTGCACCTGCGCGGAGATCAGCTCCAGGTGGTCCAGGTCGTGCAGGTCGAGGATCTGGAGGTAGACGCGGCGGGCGCCGACCTCGGCGTAGCGGCCGATCTTGTCGACGACCTCGGCCGGGGAGCCCGCCAGACCGTTGGCCTTGAGTTCGTCGACCTCGCGGCCGATGGCGGCGGCGCGACGGGCGACCTCCTGGTCGTCCTTGCCGACGCAGACGACGAGGGCGTTGGAGTAGACGAGGTCGTCGCCCTTGCGGCCGGCCTCCTCGGCGGCGGTGCGGACGCGGGCGAACTGGCGCTCGCTGTCCTCGACGGAGGCGAACGGCATGTTGAACTCGTCGGCGAAGCGGGCGGCGAGCCGGGGGGTGCGGGTGGGGCCGTGGCCGCCGATCAGGACCGGGATCTTCTCCTGGGCGGGCTTGGGAAGGGCCGGCGAGTCGGTGAGGTCGTAGTACGTGCCGTGGAAGTCGAAGGTGTCGCCGAGCTTCGTCCGCCACAGGCCGGTGACGATCTCGAGCTGCTCCTCCAGGCGGCCGTGCTTCTCCTTCGGGAACGGGATGCCGTACGCCTTGTGCTCCTCCTCGAACCAGCCCGCGCCCAGGCCGAGTTCGACTCGGCCGCCGGACATCTGGTCGACCTGGGCGACCTGGATGGCGAGCACGCCGGGGAGGCGGAAGGTGCCGGCCGTCATGAGGGTGCCGAGGCGGATGCGGCGGGTCTCGCGGGCCAGGCCGGCGAGGGTGATCCAGGCGTCGGTGGGGCCGGGGAGGCCGTCGACGTCGCCCATCTTCAGGTAGTGGTCGGAGCGGAAGAAGGCGTCGAACCCTAGGTCTTCGGTGGCCTTCGCCACGGCGAGCAGGGTGTCGTAGTCGGCCCCTTGCTGGGGCTCGGTGAAGATACGGAGGTCCATGCGTTCATCCTGCACCTGTCGGTGCCGGTCCGCCCCATCGGTCCCTCCCGGAGCACCGGTCCCCGGTCGGGTGAAATCGCGTGAACGCCGTGCACGGGGGTTGTCCGCGCCAGTGACCGGCGCCTTTGGTGATCGTCGGCCGCAGCGGAGTCGGACCGCCCGGCGCCTGCGCCCGGCGGTCCGCGCCGGAGCACGCGTCGGCGGTCCCGGTGGTGACCGGTCAACCAGCTGCCGCCTCCGCCCTTACCCCGCGCGCTCCCACGGCTCCGGTCGGGCGGTCAGAGGCCCGGTGCCGCACAGCGCGCCTGCTTCCCGAACCGGCCTAGCCGGCTTCTCTCTCCGGTAGTCGTTGCTCCCCGTCCGTCAGTTTGCGGAGCATCTCGCGGACTCGGTCCCTGGACTCGTCCGCCGCGTCGATGGCCTCCATGCACTGCCAGTACGTGCCCTCGTCGTTCGCCGCGCAGGCGAGGCCCACCAGGGCGATGCCCACCTCGCCGAGCAGGCCGCCGAGGTAGCTGAGGGCCTGGCGGGCGTCGCCCAGTTCCGTCAGCTGGGCCGCGCGGAGGTCCCCTGGAGCCAGCCGGGGCTCGTCCAGGACCCCGCAGCCGCGGCCCGCCAGCTCCGTCAACCCCAGCGCCTCGCCCCGTAGTTCGGGTGGTCCGGCGACCGCGAGGCGGCTGCCTATCGCCTGAGCGAGAGCCTGCGCCTGCCACACCTCCGTCAGGATCTCGGGCGCGTCGCCGCCCACCGCCAGCGCCCGCCTGCTCGTCACGATGAGCCGCACAGCGTCCATGCGCTGCCCCCGTCCGTCTCCACGCGCTGCCCACACGTCTGCCCGAACTCCGTTATCCACTACCCAGAGTGAAGGCGTCCGGGACGAAAAGCCAGAGGAAGGCGGAAATCTGTGGACAACGAATCGGTTTCGAAGCAGATTTTGACTCCGGAGAGTAAAAACGGAGCGTGCGGCTCCTTACGGCGCCGGGAACCTCCGCTCGTTGCGGTCGATCTTCGCGTCCAGCGCGGCGAGCGGGTCGACGCCGAGGACCTCGCACAGCTGGAGCAAGTAGGCGAGCACGTCGGCCACTTCGTCCCGCACCCGGTGGGCCGTGTCCGGGTCGTCCATCACGCGTGCGGACTCCTCAGGCGTCAACCACTGGAAGATCTCGACCAGTTCAGAGGCCTCGACACTGAGCGCGGTGACGAGGTTCTTGGGGGTGTGGTACGGCTGCCAGCCCCGCGCCGCCGCGAACTCGGCCAGTCTGCGCTGCAGTCTCGCCACATCAAGAGGTTCGTTCACGGATCCAGGTCTACCACTGTGACCCCGTCCGTCCCCTGCGCCCAGGACGCGTCGGCGACCGCGGCCACGAACCGGATGTGGCCGCGGGCGCCCATCCGCACCGCGAGGTCCGTCAGCTCGCGGCGCTGGCGCGGGTCCAGGGACCGGTCGAAGGCGTCGGCGAGCACGGTGAGCGTCTGCATCGCGGCGGGCACCTCGCCGGCCGGGTCCACCTCCAGCACGCCGGGGCCGGTCAGCAGGACCAGGGCATGGGCGAGGTACCGCAACTCGCCGTCGCCCAGACGGGCGAAGGGCGTCCGGAAACCGTCACCCCGGTCCAGCAGGCCCCGGACCGTGCCGTCGCCGAGCGGTTCGGCGAGCACGTCGGTCACCGGCCCGGCACACCCCGCGCCCGCCGCCGCGACGAGCAGGGCGTGGCGGCGGCCGCACTCGGTGCGGGTGCGCCACAGGACGTCGGCGAGGTTGTCGCAGCCGCCGAGGAGCCGGCCGGAGCCCATCGGCACCGGGGACCGCATGCGGCCGGGGCGCGGGTCGCAGGCGAAGACGGAGCGGAGGGCGACCACCATCTGTTCGGCGGCGGCGAGCACCCGGCGCTGTCCGTCGGTCTTGCCGGCCACCCGCAGCGGGAGCAGCGTCGTGCCGAGCCGGTCGTCGGGCAGCGGGGCGCGGGTCACCGGCGCCGAACCGGCCGTGTGCCACGCGGCCTGCACGCAGCGGCGGGCGGGATCGCGCAGCGCGGTCTCCAGCAGCACCAGCCCGCCGGACGTCAACCGCTCGCCCACGATGCGCAGTTCGGGCTCGGCCTGTACGGCGACGTCGAGCCGGACCGGGCCCTCGGGACCGTCGGCCGTACAGCCGATGCGGAAGCCCCGGCGGCGCTGGGCGTCGGGCCGGGCGCGGTCGGGTACGCAGGCACTCGCGTCGAGGAAGACCTCGTCGACCGCGGCACCGCCGCCGAGCCGGGCCAGTGCTTCGTACGCCCGTAGCGCGGTCGTCTTCCCGGCCCCGCTGGACCCGGCGAGCAGGGTGACCGGACCGAGCCCGAACCCGGCCCGCCGATGCCCGGCGAACGCGGACAGCCGCACCTCGGTGACGCAGGGGCGGACCGGCGGGGGGCGCTCGGAGGACGCGGTCGTGGACCGTGGTTGCGATGACACGCTCATGTCCGGACCGTAGGACTCCGCTCCACCGGCGAACCGTTTGGCCGTGACGGGCTTCCTACGATCGGGGGACCGTCGTGACGTGATGTGACCCCGGCGGTCCGACGGCCCCGCGCGCCCAGCCGCCCACGCGGCCCGACCACCCCTGCACGCCCAGCCGCCCGCGCGTTCCGACCGCCCCCGCACGCTCAGCCGCCCGACACCCCCGCCCCCTCCATCAGGCCCGTCACCTCGGTGCCCGACGGTGTCAGCAGGAAGACGTTGCGGTCGACCCGGTGCATCTTGCTGGCCAGGCCGAACACCACTCCGGTGCTGAAGTCCAGGACGCGCTTGGCGACCTCGCTCTCGGCGCCGCTGAGGTCGAGCAGGACGGGGACACCGGCCATCAGGGTCTCGGCGACGTCGCGTGCGTCGGCGAAGACGTTGACGCGCAGGACGACGAAGCGGCGCCGGGTCTCCGTGACCGCGTCGGGCAGCGCCCGGTGCCCGACCGAGGACGGCCAGGCGTCGCGTCCCCGCAACGGCACCACCTGGGCGAGCCCTTCCCACTGCTCATCGGTGACGTCGTGACTGTTCACCGGCTCCCCCCGAACTGACTCGCCTTCACTGATTGCACTGGCCAATTCTTACGGCAAGTCACCCGTTCGGCCGAACAGCGACACGGTCCGCGACCGTCACAAGGGTCACATCGAGCCAGGCATACCTGGTCTTACCCCCCTCACACCGGACTCTTCACGTCCGGCCACGTACCGCTCACTCGGCGCGACTACCGTCCCCGATGTGCACTTGGCAGAAACACGACAGGTGACACCCGGCCGGCGGACGCAGTCGGCGGTGTCCGCCGCACCGGAACCCCCCGCGCAGTGGCACCGGGTCCTGACCCTTCTCGCCGACATCAGTCTCTTCATCGGCACCCGCAACGTCTGGACGTCGGCGGCGAGCCATCGTCCCCTCGTGGCCGCGGTGATATCGGCGTGCTACGCGTCGATCCTGGTCTGCGGGGTGCTGGCGCTCGTCGTGCGCCGGACGCGTTCGCTCGCCCGGCTGGACCTGGTGGTGCTGGTGACCGCGGTGACGCTCGCCCTGTGCGCCTGGGTCATGGACCACGGCGGCAGCGACGAGGCGGTCCTGACCACGCAGGCCGCGAGGGAACTGGTCGCCGGGCACCCGATCTACGGACAGCCCTGGCCCTGGCTCTTCACCCACGGCATCGCCCTGACCCCGACGGTCACCGGCGGCTACGACTTCACGTACGGCTATCCCCCGCTGAGCCCGCTGCTGACCGCGCCCCTGCTGTTCCTGGGCCACGGCGGCGCCCCGGCGACGGCGGTGAGCACGGGCGCGCTGGTCCTCGGCACGATCGCCCTGTGGCGGATGCTGCCCGCGCAGTGGCGGCCGGCGGCGACCATGGTGTGCCTCGGCTTCGGGCTGCTGCCGAACTACGGCCGCCTCGGCTACCCGGCGATCACCGCGCTGGCCCTGCTGATACCGGTGGTGGTGCGCTGGCCGCGGATCGGGCGGGGCGGCCGGCTCGGGACGCCCGGGGTGGCCCGGGCCGTCTGCCTGGGTGCCGCCTGCGCGGCCCAGCAACTGCCGTGGTTCCTCGCGCCGTTCCTGCTGGCCGGGATCTACGCGGTGCGCCGGGGCGAGCTGGGCGGGCGCGCGGCGGCGCTGGTGGTGCTGCGGATCGCGGGCATCGCCGCGCTGGTGTGGCTGCTGATCAACACGTACTTCGTCGTGAGCGAGCCCGGCACCTGGATCAAGGGCATCGCGCTGCCGCTGATCCAGGGGGCGACCCTGCACGGGCAGGGACTCGTAGACGTCTCGCTGTACTTCACCAACGGCAGCGACAGGCTCGACTGGTACTCCCACGCGAGCCTGCTGTTGGCCGCGGGACTGCTCGCGCTGCTGGTGCTGTTCCCGCGGCGGCTGGGACCCGCGGCGACGGTGCTGCCCTGGTGCGCGTTCTTCCTGGCGACCCGGTCCCAGGACGGCTACTACCTGATGATGACGCCGCTGTGGCTCGCGGCCGCCGTCACCGCGCCGCCGGCCGAGTTCACCGGCGCCTGGCAGCCGCGTCCGCGTCCGCTCACCGGCCCGAGGCGGCGTACGGCGCTGGGCGTGGCGGCGGCGCTGGTCGTCACCCCGGCGCTGGTGTCCGCGGTCGTGGCGGTCACCGGGAAGCCGCCGCTGCGAATGGACGTCACCTCGGTGCGCCGGGCGTCCCCGAAGGTGGTCACCCGGCTGTCGCTGCAGGTCACCAACACCGACGACAGCGCTCTCGTACCGCACTTCATGGTCACCACCGGCCAGGGCATGCGCCAGTTCTGGTCGGTCACGAGCGGGCCGGCCACGCTGTCGGCGCACGCCACGGCACGGTACGAACTCCGCCCGCCCAAGGGGAAGTTCACCGTGCCGGGGCGGCACACCCGGGTGCGTGTGCGGGTCTTCACGCCCACGCCGCAGACGCTGTCCAGCATGGACGTCCGACTGGCGGCGAAGAGCTTCTCCACGCACACCGGCAAGAAGGGCTGACGGTCGTCAGGCTCCCGCGCGCACGAAGCGGAGCGTGGCGGTGACGGTGGTCAGGCCGCGGATCATGCCCATCTGGTTCCAGCCCAGGCCGAACTCGGCGCGGTCCACGGTGAACTCCGCGTCCAGCGTCAGCGCGTCGGCGTCCTGGCCGGCCAAGCGGGCGGTGACCGTCTGCGGGCGGCTGATGCCGCGCACGGTCAGCTGGCCGGTGACCTCGACCGTGTCGCCGGAGCGCAGTTCGGCGCTGCGGACCGCGAAGGTGATCTCGGGGTGGTTGTCGACGTCGAAGAAGTCGGCGGAGCGCAGGTGCTCGTCGCGCTTCTTGTTCTTGGTGTCGAGGGAGGCGGCGTCCAGGGTGATGGTGCCCGTGGCGGAGCCGTCGGCCTTCACCTCACCCTGGCCGCCGACACCGGTGAAGGTGCCCTTGACGGTGACGAGGTTCCACATCGTCTTGTGGCGCAGGGCGACGGTGGAGGCAGCGGCGTCCAGCTGCCACAGTCCGGTTTCGACGGCGACGGTCATGATCTTCTCCAGGGAGCGGGGGGACTTACTCACAACTGAGGTGATTCAAAATTGGATGACTGCACGCTAGCCCATAATCCAAATTCGGACAACCATCCCGTCCAAAATTGAACAACAGGTAGACTCGTTGGCATGGCCGACCCCGAGGAGCACTCCACCGACCTGCCCGAATGTCCGTCCGCGCAGGGCGGCGGACTCCTGCCCCGGGAGCTGCGCGCCTGGATGGTGATGCTGGCGGCGATGGGTGCGGTGGAGCAGGAACTGCGGTCCGTCGTGAAGGACCGGCTCGACGTCTCCCACGACGAGTTCCTGATCCTGTGCCTGCTCGCCGAGCACCCCAGGACCGGTCTGCGCATGACCCGCGTCGCGGAACTCCTGGGCCGCCCCAAGACCCGGCTCACCTACCAGATCGCCTGCCTCCAGCACGCCGGACTGGTCACCCGCAAGTCGGTCTGCGGCGACAAGCGGGGCATCGAGGTCGCTCTCACCGAGAAGGCGCGCGGCCTGCTGGAGGAGGCTTCCGGCGTGCTCGCCTCGACGGTCGCTCGGGCCCTCAGCCACGTCATGGGCCCGGACCAGCGGGACGCGATGTGCGGGCTGATCCCCGAACTCGCCGAGGAGCCCAAGACACCGTAAAACCGCCCTTCCTGATCACCCGCGCGCGGGTGACGGCTCCACCGCCTGGGTACCCGGCGGTCCCGTCATCTGCCGCCGGGCCGAGCGAAGGAGGGCTCCATGGCCGCGTTGGACCTGCCCGAACCTGTCGTACGACGTGGAGGGGCGGCGCCGCCGGTCGACGCGTCGAGGCTCGAGGCCGCGCTGCGGGAACGGGTCGACGGAGAGGTCCGCTTCGACGCCGGCAGCCGGGCCGCCTACTCCACCGACGCCTCCAACTTCCGGCAGATCCCGATCGGCGTGGTGGTGCCCCGTACCCCCGAGGCGGCCGCCGAGGCGGTGGCCGTGGCGCGCGAGCACGACGCGCCCGTGCTGTCACGCGGCGGCGGCACCAGCCTCGCCGGGCAGTGCACCAACACGGCCGTGGTGATCGACTGGACCAAGTACTGCAACCGCCTGGAGTCAGTCGACACGGACGCCCGCACCTGTGTCGTCCAGCCCGGCATCGTCCTCGACGAGCTCAACCGGCAACTCGCCCCGACCGGCCTGCGCTACGGCCCCGAGCCCGCCACCCACGCCAACTGCACCCTCGGCGGCATGATCGGCAACAACTCCTGCGGCGCCACCGCGCAGGCGCACGGCAAGGTCGTCGACAACATCGCCCGCCTGGAGGTGCTGCTCTACGACGGCACCCGCTTCTGGTGCGGCGAGACCAGCGACGAGGAGTACGCCGAGATCGAGCGGCAGGGCGATCTGCGGGCCGCGGTCTACCGGCGGCTGCGCGCGCTGCGCGACCGCTACGGCGACGAGATCCGCCGGCGCTTCCCGGACATCCCGCGCCGGGTCTCCGGCTACAACCTGGACTCGCTGCTGCCCGAGTACGGCTTCGACGTCGCCGGCCTGCTCGTCGGCAGCGAGTCGACGCTGGTCACCGTCCTGCGGGCGGAGCTGGAACTGGTGCCCGTGGTGAAGGAACGCACGCTGGTGGTGCTCGGGTTCCCGGAAATCTCCGTGGCCGCCGACGCCGTCCCGGCGATCCTGCCGTACGAGCCGATCGCGCTGGAGGGTGTCGACGCGAGGCTGATCAAGGACGAGCGGATCAAGGGCCTCAACCAGAAGGCCCTCGCCGAACTCCCCCGGGGCAATGCCTACTTGATGGTGCAGTTCGGCGGCGACACCCATGAGGAGGTCGACGAGCGGGCGCACCGGATGCTGGACGGGCTGCACGAGTCCGAGCACGAACCCGATGTCGCCTTCCTGGACGACCCCACGCACGAGGACCAGTTGTGGCAGGTGCGGGAGGCCGGACTGGGGGCCACCGCGCACGTCCCCGAGCACCCCGACACCTTCGAGGGCTGGGAGGACTCGGCGGTGCCGACGGACCGGCTCGGCGAGTACCTGCGCCGACTGCTGCGCCTGTTCGAGGAGTTCGGCTACCTCAGCGACGTCGGGCCCAGTCTGTACGGGCACTTCGGGCAGGGCTGTGTGCACACCCGTATCCCCTTCGATCTGTACACCGCGGACGGGGTGGCCGACTACCGCCGGTTCATGGAGCGGGCGGCCGATCTGGTCGTGGAGTTCGGCGGTTCGCTCTCCGGTGAGCACGGGGACGGGCAGAGCCGGGGCGAGCTGCTGCCGCGCATGTTCGGGGACGAACTGGTCGCCGCCTTCGGGCAGTTGAAGGCCGTCTTCGACCCGCTGGACCGGATGAACCCCGGGAAGCTCGTGGCGCCGTACAAGCTCGACGAGAACCTGCGTCTGGGCAGTCACTGGGCCCCGTACGACCCGCGCGAGCTGCACTTCCGCTTCCCCGACGACGGCAACTCCTTCGCCGAGGCCGCCAACCGGTGCGTGGGCGTGGGCAAGTGCCGGCAGCTGAGCAACAAGGGCGGATCGGTGATGTGCCCCTCCTACCAGGTCACCCGGGAGGAGGAGCACTCCACGCGCGGACGGGCCCGGCTGCTGTTCGAGATGCTCGACGGGCACGGCGACAGCGCGCTGCGGGACGGCTGGCGGTCCGAGGCGGTGCACGACGCGCTCGATCTGTGCCTGGCCTGCAAGGGCTGCAAGAAGGACTGCCCGGCCGACGTCGACATGGCCACCTACAAGGCGGAGTTCCTCTCCCACCACTACGAGGGCCGGCCCTGGCGGCGGCCGCGCTCCGACCTGTCCATGGGCTGGCTGCCGGCCCTCGCCCAGGTCGTCGGCCGCACCCGGCTCGGACCGGTCGTCAACGCGCTCACCCACACCCCGCCGCTGTCGAAGGCGGCCGTCGCGCTCGCCGGGGTCGAGGACCGCGAACTTCCGCTGTTCGCGGGTCGGACCCTGCAGCAGTGGTTCGCGGGCCGCCGGGAGACGTACGGCGACGGGGCGCGCGGCAGCGTGATGCTCTGGCCGGACACCTTCACCAACTTCTTCCACCCGCACATCGGTCAGGCCGCCGTGGAGCTGCTGGAGCGCGCGGGCTGGCGGGTCGAGCTGCCGAATGAACCGCTGTGCTGCGGCCTGACCTGGATCTCCACCGGCCAACTCGACATCGCCGAGCGGGTGTTGAGCCGTACCGTGCGGCATCTGGCCGGACATGTCCGGGCGGGCGGGCTGGTGGTCGGGCTGGAGCCGAGCTGTACCACCGTGTTCCGGTCCGACATGGGCGAGCTGTTCCCCGGCGACCGGGACGTACGGCGGCTGAGCGACCAGACGGTGACGCTCGCTGAGCTGCTGACCGAGCACTCCCCCGGGTACGAGCCGCCGCATGTGCCGGACCGGTCGGCGCGGGCCGTGGCGCAGGTGCACTGCCATCAGCACGCGGTGCTGGGCTGGGAGGCCGACCAGGAGCTGCTGCGGCGGGCCGGGGTCGACGTCGAGCAGCTGGAGTCGGGGTGCTGCGGGCTGGCCGGCAACTTCGGGTTCGAGCGGGGGCACCTGGAGGTGAGCGAGGCCTGCGCCGAGCGGGTGCTGCTGCCTCGGCTGCGGGAGGAGGACGCGTCGACCGTGGTGCTCGCGGACGGCTTCAGCTGCCGCACGCAGGTGCATGAACTGGACAGCGGCGGCCATGAGGCGGTGCACGTCGCCGAGTTGCTGGCGTCCGCCCTGCCCGGCGGGGCGTTCGGGAGCGCGTACGGAGTGGGGCGGGACGTCCGTCCGGCCGCGCCCGGGCGGACGGGGAAGGCGCTGGCGCTGGCCGGCGCGGGAGTCGGCGTCGCGGGCGTCGCGGCGGGGCTGGTCCGCGGGCTGCGCCGCTGAGAGAGCCGTGCCGGGGCGGGGGCCCGTGGACCCCCGCCCCTCGCGTCCGCTACTCGGCCGGCGTTCCGCCGTTACGGCCGCGGGCCAGCGCGAACCCCGCCGCGCCGAGCCCCAGTACACCGACGACCAGCCCGGCGATGCCCAGTCCGCGTGCGGTGGAGTCACTGCTCGACGCCGTCGCCTTGGTGCCGGTGGAGCTCTTCGAGGTGGCCGGCAGCGGCGTCGTGCTGCTCGCGCCCTCGTCGGTGCCCTTGGCGGTCAGCTTGAGCACCGGCGCCGGGTTCTCCGGCTCCTCGTCGCCGGAGGCCGCCGCCTCGATCCAGCGGACCGTCTTGCCGTCGGAGTACGTCTGCAGCGCCTTGAAGGTCAACTGGCCGGTGTCTTCCGGAAGTTGCCCGAAGGCGACGTTGAAGTCCTCGTACTGGCCGGCCGCGATCTTCCCGCCGGTCCAGGTGATCTCCGAGACGGCGTCGGTGATGGTGCCGTCGTCGGTCTTCACCGGCGTCTTCAGCTTGGTGGTGGTGACCTTGGGGGTCCAGCCGTCCTGCGGGGAGACGAGGACGCCCAGGACGGGATGGTCGGTGGGCAGGAAGACCTGCACCTTCGTGGTGGACGCGGTGTCCTCCTCGTTGGGGACGCGGAAGGTCAGCAGGCCGTCGGTGGCGCCCTTGGCGTAACTCTCGGGGTGGACGGTGACGTGCGCGGAGGCGGCACCGGCCGCGGCGAGCAGGCCCGCGGCGGTCAGGGCGGTGACGGCGCCGGCGCGGCGCAGCGTGATGCGTACTCGGGACATGGGTGAGTCAATCTCCGTACGGGAAAGGTGTGTTGGGGTCGCTCGGGGTACGGAGTCCCGGGCGGCGGTCCCCGCCGCTGCACCGCGTGCCGCAGCAGGAGCCGCCGCAGCGGCCGCGGACCGTCGGCACACGGTCGTACGGCCGCGCGCGCGTCCGGCACCAGCGGCGCACCGCCGCTCACCCGCCACCAGGCCAGCAGGCCCGGCACCAGGACGGCGGCCCGGCGCAGCAGCGACCACAGGGCGGCCTCGCCGCGCCTGAGCCACCAGGTGAGTACGAGGGCCGCGGCGACGTGCGCGGCGGTGGCGTGCGGGGTCACGGCGTGGGTGTGGTCCATGCGCATGCCGTGCATGAGCATCGTCGAGTGCGGCCGCAGCGCGCCGAAGGCGAGGTGCAGTCCGCCCTGCGCGACCAGCGTCCCGGCGCCGATCGCCGCCAGGGACCGCTCCCGGCCGCCCAGCAGACACCCGGCACCGAACAGGGGCACGAAACCGACGGCCTGCACCCACACCGGCGGCGCCATGCCGGTCGCGAGGACGTGTCCCCCGGCCGCGAGCAGCACGCACAGCGCGGCGAACACCCCCGCGCGCAGCGCGCGTACCGCAGCAGACGCCGTCATGGCGCCCGATCCTGCCATGCGGCGGGGGCGGTCCGGCGGGTGGATCCCCTGGTCCACAGGTGCAGACTGGACATCCACAGCTGACGAACCGGGGCGGTGACGGTATGGCGGCCGGTCTGCGCATCCACATCGAGGGCTTCGACCTGCCCGGCCGCACCTGCGGTCCCGAGGGCGGCGACACGGCGTACTCGGACGTGCGGGTCGCGGTGCAGCGCCGGGACCGGGCCGCCGAACTGCTCGGGGTGCAGCCCGGTGACGCCAGGTCGGTGAGCTGGACGCTGGAGTGCACCGCGGTGGCCTCGGCGGCCGGTACGGATGTCAAAGGGCCTTATGTACAAGGTCGTTCCGGGGGCAGGTTTGTGTATCTGTCGTGGGGTACGGGCGACGGCTCCGGAGCGTTCACCCTGTTCCGGCGGGCCAAGCTGATGCTGGACGCCGTGCCCGCCGGGGTGCTGGACGCCGCCGTGCGCGAGGGGCTGCTGGTGGGCAGGCTCGGGCTGTCGGACGAGCGGGGCCTGCCGCTGTGCGCGCGGGTGGTGCCGCCGCGGATCACCTGGACGGCCGGACCGGGATGAACGGCGGCCGGGTCGTCTGCGTACCATGAGGCGCCATGACAGCTCGTGCACAGGAACGCGGTGCGCCACCCTCCGTGGGGTGGCGGGCGCTTGTTGTGCTCGGACTGCTGGCGGGGCTGCTGGGCATGCACGCCCTGGCTCCCGGCGGCGGCATGGAGACGCACTCCGCCGCCCCGCACACGTCGGTGGTGGCCGGCCCGCACGGCGGCTGCTCGGGCGACGACTGCGGCGGCGGTCATCTCCAGCACGCCGACCAGACCTGCGCGTCGGCGGCGGTCAGCGGCGGACCGACCCTGCCGGCCCTGACACCGGACCCGGTGACCGTCCCCGCGCGTGCCGACATCCCCTGCCCGTACGCCCGGACGGCCCCGGACGGCGCCCGCGCCCCGCCCTCCCTGGCGGAACTCCAACTCCTGCGGATCTAGACACCACACGGCACCGCGCCCGCGGTGCGCTCCGGCACGTCCAGATCCCCTCACGCGCGACAGCGCGACACGCATCAGCAGGAGTTCCAGCATGCGCAACACCCGTACGTCCCTCGTCCGCCGTACCGCCCTGGCGGTGACCGCCCTCACCGCGGCCGTCACCCTCGCCGCCTGCGGCAACGACAACGACAGCGGGAGCGACAGCGGCGGCCACGCGGCCGCGTCCGCCTCCGCCTCCTCGACCACCGGCGCCGACGCCGGCGCCGACGCGCACAACGCCCAGGACGTCTCCTTCGCGCAGGGCATGATCCCCCACCACCAGCAGGCCCTGGAGATGGCCCGCCTCGCCACCGGAAAGGCCTCTTCCGCCCAGGTGAAGGACCTCGCCGCGCGCATCGAGAAGGCGCAGGACCCGGAGATCAAGACCATGTCCGGCTGGCTGACGGCCTGGAACGAGAAGGTGCCCTCCTCCGGCGCCTCCATGGGCTCGATGGACTCCATGCCCGGCATGGACCACGGCTCCGGCTCCGACATGGCCGGGATGATGGACCCCAAGGACATGACCATGCTGGAGAAGGCGTCCGGCAAGGAGTTCGACACCATGTTCCTGACCATGATGGTCGAGCACCACGAGGGCGCCGTGAAGATGGCCGGGACGGAGCAGACCAAGGGCTCCTACGGTCCGGCGAAGTCCATGGCCGGCGACATCGTCAAGGGCCAGACCGCCGAGATCACCGAGATGAACAAGCTCCTCGGCAAGGGCTGAGCGTCCGCAGGGGCCGACGTCCGCGCCGGCCCCTCGTCGCGCTCACTCCGGACCGTCCAACGCCGTCAGCACCTCGGCGCAGATCGCCAGTGCCGTCTCCGCCGGGGTGCGAGCGCCGATGTCCAGGCCGATGGGGCCGTGGACACGGGCCAGGTCCGCCTCCGTCAGGCCCGTCTTCAGCAGGGCGGCGGCGCGGCGGGCCTGGGTGTGGCGGGAGCCGAGGGCGCCGACGTACGGGATGCCCGAGGTCAGGGCGGTGCGCAGGGTGGGGACGTCCACGTCGGGCTCATGGCTGAGCATGATCAGACAGGCGGCGGCCCGATGCTCGGCGAGCAGCTCGGCGGCGTCCCGCGCGGACCTCGTCACCGTGGCCAGCCAGCCCAGCAACCCGGCCTGGGCGACGAGGAGTTCGGCGAGTTCGCCACCGCCGACGACGACGAGGTGCGGTACGCAGGGGCAGGTCTCGATGAGGACGAGCCCGGCGTCGGCCGCGTGCACCTCACGTCCGGCCCGGTAGCGGGCGAGCAGGGAACGCGCCTGCACCGCGGCCTGCGGCGGCACGTCCGGCCCGTCCACGGCCTCGTGGGGCGTCACCACGGTGCTGACGGCGTGCGTCCGCGCCTCGTCCAGCCAGGTGACGAGCGCGACGTCGGCCCCTGCCCCGAGCAGCGCCCACCAGCGGGCCGGTACGGCGCCCAGCGGCTGCATCAGGATCTCGGCCTGTCCCCCGCAGGTCAGCCCCGCCTCGGCCACGCCCTCCTGGTGCACGGCCACCTCGCACACACGGGCCGTGTGCCCGGGCGGCACCGCACAGGCCTCGGCGACGAGCCGCTGGTCGAAGGCGCCCCGGTACAGCCGCCCGTGGTACTGCCCGTCCGCGTCGATCAGCATCGCGTCGGCCGGCTGCCGCGCCCCGAACCCGCGCTCGGTGAGGGGTCGCGCGAGTACCGCCGCACGGCCCTCGGCCGCCCATTGCCGTGCCGTGTCCGCCAGGTCTCGCATGCACCCAGCGTAGTCAGTACACGTCCCGCACGTACCTCTTGTCGGCCGCCCGCTCCTTCACGTACGCCGCCGCCCCCACCTCGTCGAGTCCGCCGCGCACCACGGCGACGTTTCCTCAGTGCCCGGTCGACACCGTTGGCCATGCGGGAGGTGTCGCCGCAGACGTAGAAGTGGGCGCCGTCCTGCAGCCAGGACCACGGCTGCGGGCCCTGCTCGCGCATCCGGTCCTGGACGTAGACCTTGGCGCGCTGGTCGCGGGAGTGCCCGACCGGCGTCGACACCTTGGCCAATGACACGACGCATGCGGACGCCGTACCGGTAGGCGAGCTTGCCGCCGAGGTAGCCGGAGACGCCGAGGGTGGCCAGAGCGACGGCGGAGAGCGTCAGCTGCCCATCGCCGACGCTCTGCCCGCCCGCGTAGCCGTCGCTCCGGCGCCAGAGGAATCCGGCCGCGTAGGCGGCGGTCACGGCGAGACTCAGCCCCATGTGCACCAGGCCCGTACGGAAGGCGGGCGTGCCGGTGGGGATGGCGAACAGGTCGAGGAAGCCGACGCAGGCCGCGGCCAGGGCCCCCAGCACCCCGATCACGATCGGCACGGTCAAGTTCCGGCAGGCGAAGCAGCGGTCAGCGGTGCTTTGGCGGGGCCGTACGGGCACCCGTTCCATCCGATCCTGGTAAGTCCACTCGACGGAGTTACGGTGATGCGGTGAACCCCGATGCCACGGCCGCCGCGCTCGCCGTCCTGGGCGACGAGTCGCGGCGCCGGCTGCTCGACTACGTCCGGCGGGCCAGACGCCCGGTGACCAGGGAAGAGGCGTCCGCGGAGGTGGGGATCTCCCGCAAGCTGGCCGCCTTCCACCTGGACAAGCTGGTCGCGTCGGGCCTGCTGCAGGCGCGCCACGGCGGCCACGGACCGCGCCGGGTCGGCCGCGCCCCGAAGGTGTACGAGCCCAGCCCCGAGACCCTCTCCCTGAGCCTCCCCCCGCGCCGCCACGAGCTGCTGGCCTCCCTGCTGACCGAGGCACTGACGGCACAACGGCCCGGCGAGACCGCCCGAGAGGCGGCGCTCCGGGTCGCCCGGCAGCGGGGCGAGGCCCTGGGCGCGGAGACCCCCGGCGGGGACGTCACGGCGATCCTGGAATCCCTCGGGTTCGACCCGGCCGACGCCGGTTCCGGACGCACGGTGCTGTACAACTGCCCGTTCCACCCGGTCGCCGCCCAGGCCCCCGACCTGATCTGCGGCATGAACCACGCCTTCCTCGCCGGCTGCCTGGCCGCCTCCGGCAACACCGACACCACCGCGGTACTGGCACCCCGACCGGGCTCGTGCTGCGTCGAGTTGCACACCGAAACCTAGGGCATCAGGACATGTCCCACGACGAGCCACAGCGGCAGCCGCGTCACCCCTGACGCGCGCTGCCGCGGGCCGCCGTGGCGGATCCGCACCGAGGCCCGACAGCCGCCGAGGCCCGCCGTCAGCAGCCACGCGCACGGAACGAAGACCCTCACGCGGTCCAGCACAGCGCACGCGCCGGACGCACACCGGACATCCATTCACGGATTCACCCGCAGGCGTGAACAGTGGTGCGAACCCCCTTGAACTGCGCGGATGTCCGGGGACCGGCCGACGCACGGAGCCGTAGGTCACCCGGGCGACACCAAACTTGTACTCCTCGTTTTCTTGAACGGTTCGTGTTTATGGGGGTAGGTTGGTCGCCATGACCACACCCCAGCCAGCGTCAACCGCCGATGAGCTGCGCGGTGCCGGCCTGCGGGTGACGGCCGCCCGCGTCGCACTGCTCGAGACCGTCCGGGACGGTGATCATCTCGACGCCGAGGCCATCGCCTCGGGCGTGCGGGCCCGGGTCGGCCACATATCACTGCAAGCCGTGTACGACGCGCTCAACGCGCTCACCACGGCGGGCCTCGTACGCCGCATCGAACCGCCGGGCAGCCCCGCCCGGTTCGAGGGCAGGGTCGGGGACAACCACCACCATCTGGTGTGCCGGTCCTGCGGCGCCGTCTTCGACGTCGACTGCGCGGTGGGTCACGCACCCTGCCTCACCGCGTCCGACGACCGCGGTTTCGCGATCGACGAGGCCGAGGTCATCTACTGGGGCCTGTGTCCCGACTGTTCCACCGCACGCACGGCCTGAGCACCGAACACCCGGAAGGATTCGCATGTCTGAGAACACCCCCGCCGCAGAGGCGAAGTGCCCGGTGGCGCACGACCGCGCCCTGCACCCCACCCAGGGCGGTGGAAACCGCCAGTGGTGGCCGGAGAGGCTCAACCTGAAGATCCTTGCCAAGAACCCCGCGGTGGCCAACCCGCTCGGTGAGGACTTCGACTACGCCGAGGCGTTCCAGAGTCTCGACCTCGCGGCCGTGAAACAGGACATCGCCGAGGTGCTCACGGACTCCAAGGACTGGTGGCCGGCCGACTTCGGTCACTACGGCCCGTTCATGATCCGTATGGCCTGGCACAGCGCGGGAACCTACCGCATCAGCGACGGCCGCGGCGGCGCCGGCGCCGGTCAGCAGCGCTTCGCCCCGCTCAACAGCTGGCCGGACAACGGAAACCTGGACAAGGCCCGCCGGCTGCTGTGGCCGGTGAAGAAGAAGTACGGCAAGAGCCTGTCCTGGGCCGACCTGATGATCCTCGCCGGCAACGTCGCCCTGGAGTCCATGGGCTTCGAGACCTTCGGCTTCGGCGGCGGCCGCGAGGACGTCTGGGAGTCCGAGGAGGACGTGTACTGGGGTCCCGAGAAGGTCTGGCTGGACGACCAGCGCTACACCGGCGACCGTGAGCTGGAGAGCCCGCTCGGCGCGGTCCAGATGGGCCTCATCTACGTCAACCCCGAGGGCCCGAACGGCAACCCGGACCCGGTCGCCGCGGCCCGCGACATCCGCGAGACGTTCCGCCGCATGGCGATGAACGACGAGGAGACCGTCGCCCTGATCGCCGGCGGCCACACCTTCGGCAAGACCCACGGTGCCGGCCCGGCGGACCACGTCGGCCCCGACCCCGAGGCCGCGCCGATCGAGCAGCAGGGCCTGGGCTGGAAGAGCACCTACGGCACCGGCAAGGGCGGCGACGCGATCACGTCCGGCCTGGAGGTCACCTGGACCGCCACGCCGACCCAGTGGAGCAACGGCTTCTTCAAGAACCTCTTCGAGTACGAGTACGAGCTCACCGAGAGCCCGGCCGGCGCGAAGCAGTGGGTCGCGAAGGACGCCGAGGCGATCATCCCCGACGCGCACGACCCGTCGAAGAAGCGCCTGCCCACCATGCTCACCACCGACCTCTCGCTGCGGTTCGACCCGGTCTACGAGCAGATCTCGCGCCGCTTCTACGAGAACCCCGACCAGTTCGCGGACGCCTTCGCCCGTGCCTGGTTCAAGCTGACCCACCGTGACATGGGCCCGAAGTCGCTCTACCTCGGCCCGGAGGTCCCGGCGGAGACGCTCATCTGGCAGGACCCGCTGCCGGAGCCCGAGGGCGAGCTCATCGACGCCGCCGACGTCACGGCCCTCAAGGCCAAGCTGCTCGACTCGGGTCTGTCCGTCGCGCAGCTCGTGTCCACCGCGTGGGCCTCCGCCTCCACCTTCCGCAACAGCGACAAGCGCGGCGGTGCCAACGGCGCCCGGATCCGTCTGCAGCCGCAGGCCGGCTGGGAGGTCAACGAGCCCGACGAGCTGGCGCAGGTGCTGCGCGTCCTCGAGGGCGTCCAGCAGGAGTTCAACGCGAACTCCGGCGCGAAGAAGGTCTCCCTGGCCGACCTGATCGTCCTCGGCGGTGCCGCCGCGATCGAGAAGGCCGCCAAGGACGGCGGTTACGAGATCGAGGTGCCCTTCACCCCGGGCCGGGTGGACGCCACGGAGGAGCACACCGACGCCGAGTCCTTCGAGGCGCTGGAGCCCACCGCGGACGGCTTCCGCAACTACCTGGGCAAGGGCAACCGCCTGCCGGCCGAGTACCTGCTGCTGGACAAGGCGAACCTGCTGGGCCTGAGCGCGCCCGAGATGACCGTCCTGGTCGGCGGTCTGCGTGTCCTGGGCGCCAACTACCAGAACTCGCAGCTCGGTGTCCTCACCCAGACCCCGGGTTCCCTGACGAACGACTTCTTCGTCAACCTGCTCGACCTGGGCACCACCTGGCGGGCGACCTCGGAGGACCAGAACACCTTCGAGGGCCGCGACGACGTCACGGGCGAGCTCAAGTGGGCGGGCAGCCGCGCCGACCTGGTCTTCGGCTCGAACTCCGAGCTGCGCGCGCTGGCCGAGGTCTACGCGAGCGACGACGCGAAGGAGAAGTTCGTGAAGGACTTCGTGTCGGCCTGGGTCAAGGTCTCGAACGCGGACCGCTTCGACATCGCCTGATCCCGCTGTAGGTCACAGACGCCCGGGCCGGCCCACCAGGGCCGGCCCGGCCGTTCGTGCGGGGACCTGCCTGGCCGGTCGGCCGGTTCGTCGAACCGGGTCAGCTTCTCCGGGTTCACCACGGCGTGGATCCGGGTGAGCTTCTCCGGGTTCGCCACGGCGTGGATCGACGCGACGTCACGGTGTCCCCCTCGTCCATGACCCTGTCGGCCATTCGCCATGAAGACACCGCCGAGGACGCCCACGTTTCACCGACGCATCCTCGCGGTCCGCGCATTCCGTCTGTTCGGTGCTCGGGTCGGGGCCCGGGTGTCAGTCCGGGCCGGGGCCGAGCATGCGGCGCGAGAGCTCGGCGAACTGGAGCAGTTCCGGCATGGTCCGGTGCTTGGAGTAGGCCAGAGCGACCATGCGCGGGGCGACGCCCTCCAACGTCAGGTAGACGACGTCGTCCCGATGGTAGAAGCCGGCCATGCCGGCCGGCATGACATAGCACCCGGAGCCGAAGGCCACGGCCTCCAGGCATTCCTCGATCGTCGCCGGGAAGCGCCCGCCGTCCCCCGGCGACGCCACCGGATCCCGGGGGACACGACCGCGCCATTCCGGCACGTCCCGCGGATCCTGCAGCAGGGCCGTGTCCCGCAGGTCCTCGACGTGCACCGCCTTGAGTTCGGCGAGCGGGTGCTCACTGGACAACGCCACCACGCGCGGCTCCGGGAAGAGCGGGACCACCTCGAACATGCCCTCGGGCAGCGGCAGTCGGACGTAGCAGACGTCGACCCGCCCGTCGATCAGGAAGTCGACCTGGTCGGTGATCGACGTGTGCACGACCTCGATGTCGAGCTGCGGCGCCATCCGGGCGAACTCCCGCACGATGGGGGTGACGACGACACCCGGCATGAAGCCGATGGTGAACTGGTTCACCTCCCGGTGCGCCGTCCGCACCCGCTGCTGCACCGCCTGTGACATCGCCAGCATCGGCCGGGCGTCCTCCAGCAACTGGTGTCCCGCCCGCGTCAGTACGGTGCCCTGCCGGTCCCGCAGGAAGAGCACCACACCCAAGTCCTCCTCCAGCGCCCGGATCTGACGGCTGAGCGCCGGCTGGGTCATGTAGAGGCGACTCGCCGCCCGCACGAAGCTGCACTCCTCGGCCACGGCCACGAAGTAGCGCACCCGGCGTAAGTCGAGATCCATGACGCTAATCGTACCCACACCGGTTGTGCCAGCTCAGCGCGTAGGCCGCCCGGCGGGCGCGCATCAACTCTCCCAGGGGCCGATGCTCCGTTGCCGCGATCCAGGGGTTGAAGCTGCTCTTCTCGACGGTCTCGGCCAGTTCGTCGTCCGGGGCCTGCCGAGGCAGACGCAGCCGCGCCACGGTGAGCCACGGCGCGTCCCAGCGGACCGAGGAGTCCTCGATCGGCGTACGGCTCTCGTCCTCGAAGAACTGGGCCTGGAGAAGGAACTCCAGATCGTCGTCGGCGAGTCGACCGTAGATGTCGGCGGCCAGGTCCTTACGGGCTTGCTTGTTGATCGTCGTCGAGGCGGCGCACAGCTTCAACCGGGCCGCGTAGTCGCCGAACGCGATGGGCATGATGCTGAAGAAGTCATGCGTGGCGAATCCGCTGAACGGTTTCACCATGTCCCGGACGTTCGAGACGGTGCTGCGGGTGAGCCGTGGATTGGTCGCGGCCTTACGGAGAGCGGCTCCCGGCCCACTCGTGGACAGATCGACGATTCCGACGACGTCCGCGCTGCCGCTGACCCGCAGGGTCTCCTGACTGACAAAGGTGAAATTCTGCTCGACATCGGCGGACGTCGGCGTGGAGGCCCCGAGCACCTTGATCGCGAAACCGCGGATGTCAGGAGCCCGGTCGACGGAGAAGTTTCCGTTGGACAGCCGTACATGTGCGTCAAAGACGGCGGGAGAGGCGAAAATCCCTTGCCTCGCATAGTCGGGAAGATCTTCCTCCACTGCCAACGCGGCTTTCAGGGCAGCCACTTGACTGCGGTGCAGCGCTCTCCCGTGCCCATGCTTTTTCAGTTGCTTGCGTTGCAGTTCACTGAAAACGTGTATCTGTTCCGCATGCTGGGTGCTCTCGTCCGGCAGGAGTACTTCACGCCATTGAGTGCTCGGCATATTCTCAGACCTCTTCATTTTGCTGCCGCTCGTAATTGAGCCGAGTTCCGTCTTCCGCCGAGCATTCCGGCTCACGGCTCGAGACGCCAATGCCGTTTTCTCCCTTCGTCATGCCGATCGGGCATGACGAACCAAGCAAGGGTCTGCTGCTCATTCCGGATCGGCATGGGGGGAAGCAGGATCGGCATTGGCGGGCCGATAGACGCGTCCGCGAGAGTCGTCGCAGCGAAGATTTCGCCTGAACGGCTCGAGAGGAAGAACAACACATGAAATCCACCGCCCGCACCAGAGCACTCGTGGCTGCCGGACTTGTGAGTGCAGCGGTCGTGGCTTCACTGGCCGTGACGAACGCGAGCGCAGTCACCCCCGGGACGAACGATCACACCGCCGGCTCGCAGCCTGCGCACCGCGCGAAGCCGACGGTGGTCCTGGTCCACGGGGCGTTCGCCGACTCCTCCAGCTGGAACAGCGAGATCGGCTACCTGCGGGGACACGGCTACCCGGTCTACGCGATCGACACCCCGCTGCGCGGCCTGCCCTTCGACAGCGCCTATGTCGAGGCACAGCTCAAGACCGTCAAGGGCCCCGTGGTGCTGGTCGGCCACTCCTACGCGGGAGAGGTCATCAGCCAGGTCGCCGCGAAGACGCCGAAGGTCAAGGCCCTCGTGTACGTGGCCGCTCTGATCCCCAAGACGGGAGAATCCGCCGGCGCCCTGATCGGACAGTTCCCCGGCTCGCAACTCACCGCGGAGAACTTCCGCACCGTTCCCCTGCCCGGCGGTGACACCGACGTGTACCTCAAGCCCGACAAGTACGGGACCGTGTACGGCAACGGGCTGTCGGCGTCGGCCATGCGCACCGCCTCGGTGACCCAGGAACCCATCGCCCTCTCGGCGTTCACCGACAAGGCCACGGTCGATCCCCCGGCGAAGACGCCGAAGTGGGCGGTCATCTCGACCGAGGACCACGCCGTGCCGACGGCCGCCCAGAAGTTCGAGGCCAAGCGCGTGGGCGCCCACATCACCTACACCCGCTCCGGCCACGACGTTCCGTCGATCAGCCCCGGAGCGGTGGACCGCGCCATCGTGACCGCCGCCAACTCCATTCACTGACCGGCCCCTACGGCGGGCCGCAACCTCCGGGCGCGCCCCGCCGTAGTCCGCGCAGTGTTCCGAAACCGCGGTTCAAGAGCCCTTGGCAGCCGGCTCCAGAATCGCCACGCACTCCACGTGATGCGTCATCGGAAACAGATCGAACGCCCGCAGCGTCCGCACCCGGTACCCCCCGTCCCGGAAGTACCCCAGGTCGCGGGCGAGCGCCGCGGGGTCGCAGGCGACGTAGGCGATGCGGCGGGCGCCCAGGGACGAGAGGTGTTCGACCGTCTTGCGGCCCGCACCCGCGCGCGGGGGGTCCAGGACGATGAGGTCGACCTCGGTGATGCCGGTGCGGGGCAGGACGGACTCGACCTTGCCCTGCTCGATGCGCACCCGGTCGAAGTCGGCGAGGTTGTGCCGGGCGTCCTCGACGGCGCGCTTGCCGGACTCGATGCCGAGGACGGCTCCCTTCTCGCCGAGCCGGTCGGCGAGGGCGCCCGCGAAGAGACCCACTCCGCAGTACAGGTCCAGCGCCATCTCGCCCTTGCGCGGGAGCAGGCCCTGCATGACGGCGGTGACCAGGGTGTCGGCGGCCTTCGGATGGACCTGCCAGAAGCCGCCGCTGCCCACGCGGTAGGTACGGCCGTCGGCGCGCTCGCGCACGAAGGGGCGGCCGTGGACGCGGTGGATGCCGCCGTCCTTCTCGCCGACCCGCATCACGGAGACCGGCTTGTCCAGTTCGACGATGGGCAGCCGGGCGCCCGGCCTCGGCTCCAGGATGACCTGGCGGTCCTGCGAACCGGTCGCCGCGATCGCGTCGATGGACGCCATGCCGGTCCAGTCCCGCTTCTCGATGCCGAGCTCGCTCACTCCGGCGGCCGCGATCATGCAGTGGTCGATCGGCTCCACCTCGTGCGAGCGGTGCCGGCGCAGCCCCGCCCGCCCGGAGGAGGCGTCCACCGCGTACTGCACGCGGGTGCGCCACTGCGGCACCTCGCCCGCCGGCAGCTTGTCCCCCTCGGCCGGCATCACCGTGCCGTCCCAGCCGGCCTCCTCGGGCGTCAGCCCCGCGAGCCGGCGCAGCTGCTCGGCGACGACCTCGCCCTTCAGCCGCCGCTGCGCCCCCGGCTTGGCGTGCTGCCAGTCGCAGCCGCCGCAGCGGCCGGGACCGGCGTAGGGGCAGGGCGCCTCGATCCGGTCCTTGGACGCCTCCAGCACGGACACGGCGTCCGCGCGCAGGAAGCGGGCCCCCTCCTCGCCCTCGGTCACGCGCGCCAGGACCCGCTCACCGGGCAGCGCGTGCCGGACGAACAGCACCTGGCCCTCTTCCGTGCGGGCGATGCAGTGCCCGCCGTGGGCGACGGGGCCGACCTCGACCTCGTACTCCGCCCCGACCAGCGACTTCTTCGGTTCTGCCTGCATGGCGGGGTGACTCCAGAGGTGAGAAAGAACGGCGGCCGGACAACAGCCCACCAGTCTACGTGGGTGCCGTCCGGCCGTTGACCGGCGAGCGTCAGCCCTTCGGGCCCGGGGTGCCCGAGGTGCCCGAAGGCTCCTTCGCCCGGCCCGCCTGGGCGGGGCCGCGCCGCACCGAACCCGGCGCGTTCCACTCCTGCCGCTTGCGGGCGCGGGCCCGGGCCAGCTCCGAGGACTGCAGCTGGTAGGGCACGGACGTCACCATGATCCCCGGCGTGAACAGCAGCCGGCCCTTGAGCCGCAGCGCGCTCTGGTTGTGCAGCAGGTGCTCGTACCAGTGGCCGACCACGTACTCCGGGATGATCACCGACACCGCGTCCCGCGGCGACTCCTTGCGCAGGCTCTTGACGTACTCGATGATCGGCCGCGTGATCTCGCGGTAGGGCGAGTCGAGCACCTTCAGCGGTACGTCGATCCCGCGCCGCTCCCACTCCTCGCGCAGCGCCTTGGTCTCCGCCGGGTCGACGTTGACGGTGAGCGCCTCCAGCGAGTCCGAGCGCATCAGCTTGGCGTAGGCGAGGGCGCGCAGCGTCGGGCGGTGGATCTTGGAGATCAGGACGACGGAGTGGATGCGGGAGGGCCGTACGCTGTCGTCGCTCGGGCCCTCGGGGGCCGCGATCTCCGCGGCGACGCCGTCGTAGTGCTTACGGATGGCGGTCATCGTCGCGTAGAAGATGCACATGCCCAGGAGCGCCACCCAGGCGCCGTGCGTGAACTTGGTGACCAGGACGACGACCAGCACCAGGCCGGTGAAGAAGGCGCCGAAGGTGTTGATCGCCCGCGAGCGGATCATGTGGCTGCGCTTGGCGGGGTCCTTCTCGACCGCGAGGTGGCGGTTCCAGTGCCGGACCATGCCGGTCTGGCTGAGGGTGAAGGACACGAACACGCCGACGATGTAGAGCTGGATCAGCCGTGTGGAGTCGGCTCCGTAGATCACGGTCAGCAGGGTCGCGGCGCCGGCCAGCAGGACGATGCCGTTGGAGAAGGCGAGGCGGTCGCCACGGGTGTGCAGCTGGCGGGGCAGGTAGCGGTCCTGGGCGAGGATCGAGCCGAGCACCGGGAAGCCGTTGTAGGCCGTGTTGGCGGCCAGGAACAGCACGAGCGCGGTGGCCGCCGCGAGCACCACGAAGAAGAAGCTGCCCTTGCCGAAGACGGCCTCGGCGACCTGGGTGATCACCGGGTTCTGAACGTAGTCGGCGCCGACCCCGACGCCGTGCTTGAGCAGGTCGGTGGCCGGGTTCTCGGCCATGCGGACCTTGGTCGTCAGGGCGAGGACGATGATGCCGCAGAACATGGTGACGGCGAGCAGACCCATGGCGGTTAGCGTGGTCGCGGCGTTCTTCGACTTCGGCTTGCGGAAGGCCGGCACGCCGTTGGAGATCGCCTCGACACCGGTGAGCGCGGCACAGCCGGAGGAGAAGGCGCGCAGCATCAGGAAGACCAGGGCGAAGCCGGCCAGACCCTGGTGCTCGGCCTTGATCGTGTACTGGGCGGTCGGCGCGCGCATGGTGTCGTTCAGCACCAGTCCGCGGAAGGCGCCCCAGGCGATCATGACGAAGACGCCGCCGACGAACACGTACGTCGGGATCGCGAAGAGCTTGCCGGACTCCTTGACGCCGCGCAGGTTCATCAGGGTGAGCAGCACGATCACGGCGACCGCGCACAGCACCTTGTGCTCGACCACGAAGGGGATCGCCGAGCCGAGGTTCTCGATACCGGAGGCGATCGACACGGCGACGGTCAGGACGTAGTCGACGAGCAGGGCGCTGGCGACGGTGAGGCCCGCCTTGGAGCCGAGGTTGGTCGTGGCCACCTCGTAGTCCCCGCCGCCGCTGGGGTAGGCGTGCACGTTCTGCCGGTAGGAGGCGACCACCGTGAACATCAGCACGACGACCGCGAGGGCGATCCAGGGGCTGAAGTGGTACGCCGACACGCCCGCGATGGACAGGACCAGCAGCACCTCTCCGGGGGCGTAGGCCACGGAGGACAGCGGGTCGGAGGCGAAGACGGGGAGGGCGATGCGCTTCGGCAGGAGCGTTTCGCCCAGCCGGTCACTGCGCAGAGCGCGCCCGATCAAGATCCGTTTGGGCACGTCGGTCAGTTTGGACACAACAGAGCATCGTAGGCGTTCGAACGGGTGCTCAACCACCCTCCCCCGCTCTCGACACGCTCGAGCGGCGAACCCCCGCCTTCCATCTGCTCACCGGGTGAAATCCACAAGCGCTTCCGCTGCGGATTCCGCAGGCGGCCCGCCCTCCATGTCTATATGACTAACTCCCGCCCGATTCCCGGCCGTAGCCGCCCCCTGGAGGTCCCATGCACGCCATCGCGGAACTGATCGGCGCCACCGCGACCCTCGTCGGCCTCGGAATCCTGACCCTCGCGAGCGCGCGGAGCATCAGCCGTCGCTGGGACACCGGGAGTGACGGCAACCGTGCACAGGGGTGCCGACGTCCTACCGCGCGTGTGTAGCTTGGGCGTCGGTCTGAGACCCTGATGCTGAGCTGTAGTTTTTGGACACCGGAAGGACGGTCGTGCACATCGTCATCATGGGCTGCGGAAGAGTGGGTTCCGCTCTCGCCCAGACATTGGAGCAACAGGGGCACACGGTCGCCGTGGTCGACCAGGACCCCACCGCCTTCCGCCGTCTCGGCCCCGGGTTCGGCGGCCGCCGGGTCACCGGGGTCGGCTTCGACCAGGACACCCTGCGCGAGGCCGGCATCGAGGAGGCCGGCGCCTTCGCGGCCGTCTCCAGCGGTGACAACTCCAACATCATCGCGGCGCGCGTCGCCCGCGAGATGTTCGGCGTGGAGAACGTCGCGGCCCGGATCTACGACCCCCGCCGCGCCGAGGTCTACCAGCGCCTGGGCATCCCCACGGTCGCCACGGTCCGCTGGACCGCCGACCAGATGCTCCGCCGGCTGCTCCCCTCGGGTGCCGAGCCCCTGTGGCGCGACCCCAGCGGTGGTGTCCAGCTCGCCGAGGTGCACACCTCGCCCGCCTGGGTGGGCCACAAGGTCAGCAGGCTCCAGGAGGAGACGGGCGTCCGCGTGGCGTTCCTCACCCGGCTCGGCGAGGCGATCCTGCCCACGTCGCAGACGGTGCTGCAGGAGGGCGACCTGGTGCACGTGATGATGCGCACCGACGAGGTCGACAAGGTCGAGGCGTCCTTCGCCAAGGGTCCCGAAGAGGAGGGCGGTCACTGATGAGGGTCGCCATTGCCGGTGCCGGCGCGGTCGGCCGCTCGATCGCGGCCGAGTTGCTGGAGAACGGCCACGAGGTCCTGCTCGTGGACAAGACGCCGACCGCCATCTCGGTCGAGCGGGTCCCCCAGGCCGAGTGGCTGCTGGCCGACGCCTGTGAGATCACCTCCCTGGACGAGGCGGCGCTCCAGCGCTGCAACGTCGTGATCGCCGCGACGGGCGACGACAAGGTCAACCTGGTCGTCTCCCTCCTGGCGAAGACGGAGTACGGCGTCCCGCGCGTCGTGGCCCGGGTGAACAACCCGAAGAACGAGTGGCTCTTCAACGAGTCCTGGGGCGTCGACGTGGCGGTCTCCACCCCGCGTCTGATGTCGGCCCTGGTCGAGGAGGCGGTCTCGGTCGGCGATCTGGTCCGCCTGCTGCGCTTCAGCCACGGCGACGCGAACCTGGTCGAACTGACCCTCCCGGAGGAGTCGGCCCTCGCCGGCACCCAGGTCGGCGACGTGGAATGGCCGGAGGACACCTCCCTGGTCACGATCATCCGCGGTACCCGGGTCCTCACCCCCTCCCGCGACGACTCCCTGGAACCGGGTGACGAGCTGCTGTTCGTCGCCGCGCAGGCCAGGGAGGAGCAGCTGGAGGACCTGCTGTCGGTGCGCCGGGAGGACGCGGCGGGCTAGCGGTCTGCGGTACGACGACGAGGGGCGCCCCACGCGCGTGGGGCGCCCCTCGTCGTCGTACCGGTACCGCAGACTAGGCCTCTCGACGGTGCCGTCCGCCGGCCGCCTCACCCTGCTCAGTGCGCTCGGCCGCCAGCGCCGCCTTGCGCTCCTTCTCGGCCTGCTCCTCGGCCTCCATCTCGGCGAAGACGTCGATCGGGGCCGGTGCCTTCGCCAGGAACACCCAGGTCAGCCAGACCGCCAGCAGGAACGGCGGGATCTTCAACGCGACCAGGACCCAGCCCAGCTGCGCGGTGTTGGCCCACCAGTACAGCGGGAAGAGGATCGCGCACTTGGCCAGCAGGATCAGGCCCCAGGCCCAACTGGCCTTCGCGTACGCCTTCTTGCGGCCGGGGTTGCGGGTGCGCCAGGAGAGGTTCTCCTTGAAGACCGGGCCGAGGATCAGACCGATCAGCGGGACACCGCACAGGGTCGTGACGATGTACGCCAGCGCCAGGCCCAGCGTGTAGAGCATGCCGGGGAGGTAGAAGTCCTTGGCGTTGCCGGTCATCATGGCGAAGACCACACCGAAGGCGACGCCGAAGACACCGCTGAACGCGTGCTTGACGGTGGTCCGCATGGCCAGCCGGACCACCACCAGCAGCAGGGACACCGCGAGGGCGGCGATCGCCGACCAGTGCAGGTCCTTGTTGATCGTGAAGATGGTGACGAAGAGGAGACCGGGCAGCACCGTCTCGACCATGCCCCGCACGCCGCCGAACGCCTCGAACAGGGCGGCCTCGGTCACCGCCCGTGCGTCGTCGGCAGACGTGTCCTCTGTCGGCTTGTCGAGCGACGTCACCGGCTACTCCCGTCCGAGGGGTCTCAGTTCGTATTTCGGATTGAACAGCACACGGCGGCCCCGGCTCATCGAGATCCGGCCCGATGCGATCAGTCTGCGCCCCGGCTCTATCCCGACTATGGAGCGCCGGCCGAGCCACACCACGTCCAGCGCGGCGGAGCCGTCGAACAGCTCGGCCTCCAGCGCCGGGACGCCCGCACGCGGCCGCAGGGTGACCGTGCGCAAGGTACCAGTAACCGTGACGATCTGTCGGTCGTGGCAGTCGCCGATCCGCACACAGCCCGTGGTCTCTGCGTCCTCGCGCAGTTCCTCGGACTCCAGGTCCTCCTGCGACGAGGAGAGCCGGTCGAGCATGCGCCGGAACCGGCCCACCGGCTTTTCGGAACGAGGAACAGCACTCATATCTGAAGCGTACCGGGACGCACCGACAGCTTCGTACCCACGGCCCTGACGCTCGAACCGGCCCTCACTTCTCGAACAGACAGCCCATCCGCAGCTCCGTGATGCTGCAACCCCGGGGGACGACCCCCGGACCCCCGGCCCACCTCACAGCTCACTTCTCGAACCGGTACCCCATCCCCGGCTCCGTGATGCTGCATCCCCCGGGGGGACAACCCCCGGACCCCCGGCCCACCTCACAGCTCACTTCTCGAACCGGTACCCCATCCCCGGCTCCGTGATGAAGTGCTTCGGGTGGGACGGGTCCGCCTCCAGCTTTCTGCGCAGTTGGGCCATGTACACGCGCAGGTAGTTGGTCTCCGTCCCGTACGACGGTCCCCACACCTCCTGCAGCAGCTGCCGCTGGCTGACCAGCCGGCCCGTGCTGCGCACCAGCACCTCCAGCAGATGCCACTCGGTGGGCGTCAGCCGTACGTCCCGGCCGCCCCGGTTGACCTTCTTCGCGGTCAGGTCGACGGTGAACTCCTCCGTCTCCACGGTCGTCACCTCGTCCTCCCCGGCCCCGACGGGCTCGGCGCGTCGGACGGCGGCCCGCAGCCGGGCGAGCAGCTCGTCCATGCCGAAGGGCTTGGTGACGTAGTCGTCGGCGCCCGCGTCGAGGGCCTCGACCTTCTCGTCGGAGGTGTGCCGGGCGGACAGCACCAGGATCGGCACCCGGGTCCAGCCGCGCAGGCCGCGGATCACCTCGACGCCGTCCATGTCGGGCAGGCCCAGGTCGAGGACGACGACGTCGGGGTGGCGGGCGGCGGCGATCTGCAGGGCGGTCGTGCCGTCGTGGGCCGCGTCGACCTCGTACTTGCGCGCCTTCAGGTTGATCACGAGGGCGCGCACGATCTGCGGCTCGTCGTCGATCACCAGCACCCGGGTCATGTGACCTGCCTTTCGGGTTCCGCCGAGGGGAGGACCTCCGCGTGCGATCCTTCCGCACGCAGGGTGAGCACCATGGTGAGGCCGCCGCCCGGTGTGTCCTCGGCGGCGAGGGTGCCGCCCATCGCCTCGGCGAAGCCGCGGGCCACCGCGAGCCCGAGCCCCACTCCGGCGCCGCGCGGGGCGTCGCCGTAGCGCTGGAAGGGCTCGAAGATGCGCTCCTTGCCGTCGTCCGGGACGCCGGGGCCGCGGTCCACGACCCGGACCTCCACGCGGTCGGCGATGGCGCTGGCGCCGACCAGCACCGGTCTGCCCGGCGGGCTGTACTTGACGGCGTTCTCGACCAGATTGGCCACCGACCGCTCCAGCAGCCCCGGGTCGACGGCGACCATGGGCAGGGTCTCCGGGACGTCCAGTTCGACGCTGTCCTCGGGAACCCCGACGAGCGCCATCGGCACCACCTCGTCGAGGTCGACCTCGCGGATCAGCGGGGTGACCGTGCCGGTCTGCAGACGGGACATGTCGAGGAGGTTGCCGACGAGGTGGTCGAGCCGGTCGGCGCCCTCCTCGATGCCCTCGAGCAGCTCGGCCTGGTCCTCCTCCGACCAGGCCACGTCGTCGGAGCGCAGGGAGGAGACGGCCGCCTTGATGCCGGCGAGGGGTGTGCGCAGGTCGTGGCTGACGGCGGCCAGCAGCGCCGTACGGATCCGGTTGCCCTCGGCGAGCGCCCGGGCCTGGTCGGCCTCCTCCCGCAGCCGCCGGCGGTCCAGGACCACGGCGGCCTGCGCCGCGAACGCGGCCAGCACCCGCCGGTCCTCGGCGGGCAGCACCCGGCCGGTCAGCGCGAGCGCCATGTGGTCGCCGACCGGGACGTCCACGTCGGCCTCCTCCGGCCGCTCCACGGCGGGCCCGAACCCCGCGCGGCCCGCGCACGTCCACGGGGCGTGGTCGCCGGCCCGCTCCAGCAGGGCCGCCGACTCCATGCCGAAGGTCTCCCGGACCCGCTCCAGCAACTCCTCCAGGCCGGTCTCGCCGCGCAGCACGTTGCCCGCGAGGAAGGACAGGATCTCCGACTCGGCGCGCAGCCGGGCCGCCTGATGGGTGCGGCGGGCCGCGAGGTCGACGACGGAGGCCACCGAGACACCGACGCCGACGAAGATCACGATGGCGACGATGTTCCTGGGGTCGGCGATCGTCCAGCGGTGCAGGGGCGGTGTGTAGAAGTAGTTCAGCAGCAGGGAGCCGACCGCGGCCGAGGCGAGCGCGGGAAGCAGTCCGCCCAGCAGCGCGGCCGCGACGGTCACCGCGAGGAACAGCAGCATGTCGTTGGCGAGACCGAGGTGGACTGTGTTGAGCAGCGCGGCCAGGACCGCCGGCCCGGCGACGCCGATCACCCAGCCCCAGATGATCCGGGACCGGCCGAGCCGCGCGCCCCGGGCGACCGGCAGTCCGCGCCCCTTGCCGGCCTCGTCGTGCGTGATCAGGTGGACGTCGAGGTCGGGCCCCGAGTCCCGGGCGACCGTGGCGCCGACGCCGGGTCCGAAGACGTACTGCCAGCTCTTGCGGCGCGAGACGCCGAGCACGATCTGGGTGGCGTTGACGCCGCGCGCGAAGGCGAGCAGGGCGGCCGGTATGTCGTCGCCGACGACGTGGTGGAAGGTGCCGCCGAGGTCCTCCACGAGGGTGCGCTGGACGGCGAGTTCCTTCGGGGAGGCGGCCGTCAGCCCGTCGCTGCTGGCTATGTAGACCGCCAGCACCTCGCCGCCGGCGCCCTTCTCCGCGAGCCGCGCGGCCCGCCGGATCAGCGTGCGCCCCTCGGGCCCGCCGGTGAGCCCGACCACGATCCGCTCGCGCGAACCCCAGATCTTCGACACCCGGTGCTCGCTGCGGTACTGCTGCAGGTACTCGTCGACCCGGTCGGCCACCCAGAGCAGGGCCAGCTCGCGCAGGGCGGTGAGATTGCCCGGCCGGAAGTAGTTGGACAGGGCCGCGTCGACCTTGTCGGGTTTGTAGATGTTGCCGTGCGCCATCCGGCGGCGCAGGGCCTGCGGCGACATGTCGACCAGCTCGATCTGGTCGGCCCGCCGCACCATTTCGTCCGGCACGGTCTCCCGCTGCCGTACACCGGTGATCGACTCGACGACGTCGCCGAGGGACTCCAGGTGCTGGATGTTGACCGTCGAGACGACGTCGACACCGGCCGCGAGCAGTTCCTCGACGTCCTGCCAGCGCTTGGCGTTGCGGGAGCCGGGGACGTTGGTGTGGGCCAGTTCGTCCACGAGGGCGACCTCGGGGTTCCGGGCGAGTACGGCGTCCACGTCCATCTCCGTGAACGTCGTGCCCCGGTACTCCAGCTCGCGGCGCGGCACCTGCTCCAGGCCGTGCAGCATCACCTCGGTGCGCGGGCGGTCGTGGTGCTCCACGAAGGCCACCACGCAGTCGGTGCCCCGCTCCATGCGCCGGTGCGCCTCGGAGAGCATCGCGTACGTCTTGCCGACGCCCGGTGCCGCACCGAGGTAGATCCGAAGCTTGCCGCGTCCCATGGCCCCATTGTCTTCCGGTCACTGCTGCCTACGCAGCGTCGACCTTACGGCCAACAATCGCGACTCATCGTGCCCGGAAGGCGCCGGAAGCCGTCCTTGACGGAACTCTGACGCTCACGTCTCGACGATCTCCCCGTCGCTGAGTTCCAGCACCCGGTCGGCCAGGTCGAGGAGGGTCGTGTCGTGGGTGGCGACGAGGACGGACGGAGGCCCCTCGGTGAAGCCCAGGGTGGCGGAGTGCTCGCTGTGGACGACGGCCCGCAGCAGCTCCATGACCGCGTGGCCGGTCTCGGCGTCCAGCTGGCCGGTCGGTTCGTCGGCGATCAGCAGGGCGGGGCTGTTGGCGAGGGCGCGGGCGATGGCGACGCGCTGCTGCTGGCCGCCGGAGAGCTCGCCGGGCCGCTGCGCGGCGTGGTCGGTGAGGCCCACCAGGGCGAGCAGCAGCTCGACGCGCTCCTCACGCGCGCGTACCTCGGCCCGGCGCAGTCGCATCGGGACGCCGACGTTCTCGGCGGCCGTGAGGATCGGGATCAGCCCGAAGGACTGGAAGACGAAGCCGACCCGGTCGCGGCGCAGGGCCAGCAGCCCCTCCTCGCCGAGTTCCGACAGGTCCAGTCCGTCCACGGTGACCCGCCCGCGGTCCGGTGCGTCGAGCCCTCCGACGATGTTGAGGAGCGTCGTCTTGCCCGACCCGGAGCGCCCCTTGAGAGCGACGAGTTCGCCGCGCGGGATCTCGAAGGAGACACCGCGCAGCGCGTGCACGGCGGCGGCCCCCCGGCCGTAGGACTTGTGGACGTCCTCGACGCGCACCATGGTCTCGGTGGCCACCTGGCCGCTCATGTCGCCTCCCCCGTCGACCGGGCGCCAGTATCGCGGCCGGGCGCCCGGCCGATCAACGGTTCAGCTCGGGTTGTCGCCGTGGGTGAGGGTCTCCCAGGCCACGAAGAGGTTGTCGGAGCCGGCCGGCCGCTGCCGTTCGGTCAGGGCCTGGGTGTTGCTCATCGCGATGCCGAGGCGGTTGTGCAGGGCGTTGTAGCCGACCTCGGTGACCGGTCCGAGCCCGAGTTTGAGCGAGCCGCCGCACAGCCAGCTCGGGACGGCCGCGCCCAGCTGGTACCTGGCCTGGAACCCGAGCGCCTGGCGCAGCCGTTCGCCCACGTCGGTGCCGTACAGGTCCTGGCCCTGGATGCGGCTGGTCTCGGCGACGTGGGACATCGCGGAGAGGCCGTACCCCGTGTGCGTGAAGTCGCGGCAGGTCTCCTGGGTGAGCCCGGTGACGAAGGTGGACTGCCCCTGCCAGTAGCCGACGATCTTCGCCCTGGTGTCGAGCTTCTGGCCCGGCACGGTCTTCGGCAGATCGCCGTCGGAGGAGAGGTAGACGTAGGCGGCCGCGCGGGTGCGGAACCTCGCCGTGGCCTTGTCGTACGACGACCTGTCCTCGAGGAAGACGGAGATGCCGACGGCGGCCTCCATCATCGACAGCTCCCAGTTGCCGTTGGAGTTGGAGCCGCCGATGACCTCGGGCAGGTAGACGGTGCGGAGCATGGTCGCGAAGCGGCCGGAGTTGGCCCAGCCGCCGGTGTACGTGTACTTGATGATCTCGGCGGCGCGCGGCCAGGAGGAGCCCGCCCAGCCGGTCTGCAGGGGCGCGTTGCTGTTGGTGTGCTGCTTGATCACGGCGGACCAGGCGTCCATGAGCTGGATCGACTTCTTCGCGTACCGGTCGTCGCGGGTGATGTACCAGGCGAGCGCGTCGGTGTAGGCGGCGATCGCGTCCTGGCGCTCGTCGGTACAGCCGTTGTCCGGATTGGAGTACGAGCCGCACTCGACCGTCGCCCGTGGCTTCGGTGTGCGGTTCAGGTCGGCGTACTTGCTCGCCATCATCTGGTCGAAGGCGCCTTTCCAGGGCTGGGCACCGGCGTCGACCTTGCCGCTGGTGAAGTCCAGCTGGGCCCGGGAGACGGTGACACCGGGGTGCGCGAAGGCGGTGGGGGCGGCTTCGGCGTGACGGGAGGCGGGCCATGTCATCATGCCCACGACAAGCGCGGAGACGGTTGCGAGCAGTGCGGTGCGACGCATAGGTGGGGGTCCCGTTCTCGTATGTGAACGACGAGCGCCCCCGTGAACAGAGGCGCTGGGCCGAGACCATAGGTACAGACCAATACACCGTCAAGGGCCCGCGCACGAAAAAGGGCTGTACCCCGCGCGGGGTACAGCCCTTGTCGCTCGGTTGTCTAACGGACCTCGGTGATCTCCGGCCCGCGCTGCAGCTGGCCCATGCCGCCGGAGAAGCGCGACGACTCCTCCTGCTGGACGCCCTCGGGGACCATCTGGGCGTCGTTGGGCAGCTTCAGGACGATCGGATCCCGGGGCGCCATCGGGCCCTCGCCGCGGACCACGACCGTGTCCCGGAAGATCTGCTCGAGCAGGCCGGCCGCCTGCGGCTGCACCGCGCCCTGGCCAGAGATCACCCCGCGCAGGAACCAGCGCGGACCGTCCACACCGACGAACCGCACGACCTGGAAACCACCCGTGCCGTCCGGCAGCTGCACCGGCACCTGGGCGCGCAGCTCCCAGCCGAGCGGGCCCTCGACCTCGTCGACGATGCCACCCTGCTGGGTGATGCCGGCGCCGATCTCCTCACGCACCTCGCCCCAGATGCCCTCGCGCTTGGGCGCGGCGAAGGCCTGCAGCTGGATGGCGCTGTCGTGCAGCACGACGGTCGCCGCGACGATCGCGTCACCCGCGACCTCGACCCGCAGCTCCATGCCGTCGACCCCGGGCACGAAGAGACCGCCCAGGTCCACGCGGCCCTCCGCGGGGTCGCGCACCTCGGAGTCGTCCCAGGGCCCGTCGGGCCGCGGCTCGGGCTCGAGCCTCACCCGCTCGCGCTCGACCTCTTCGTCGTCCGCCTCAGCGTCGACACTGTCGACGACCTGCTCGGCCTCGCCGGCCGCGTCCTCGGCGGCACCCTTCTTGTTGCGACGTCCGAACACGTCACTGTCCTTCCCGGTCGGATACGACCGAAGCGTATCGATTCCCACCCGTAGTGCCGCCATCGGCGGCCTGACCCCTTGTGCTGTTCTCTCCGGCCACCGCGGCATGACCTCCGGTGGACCCGAAGCCCCCTTCGGCCCGTGCCGAGCCGGGAAGCTCCGCCACCTCCTGGAAGCGGACCTTCTCGACCTGCTGGACGACCAGTTGGGCGATCCGGTCGAAGCGCTCGAACCGCACCGCCTCGCGCGGGTCGAGATTCACCACGATCACCTTGATCTCCCCACGGTACCCGGCATCAACCGTCCCCGGGGCATTCACCAGAGCGACACCGCAGCGGGCGGCGAGCCCCGACCGGGGATGCACGAAGGCCGCGTACCCCTCGGGGAGGGCGACAGCCACCCCGGTGGGCAGCACGGCCCGTTCCCCGGGTCCCAGTTCGCACGCCTCGGTGGTGCGCAGATCGGCTCCCGCGTCACCGGGATGCGCGTACGACGGAAGCGGTACGTCCGGGTCGACGCGGCGCACCAGCACGTTCAGGGGCTCACGGCTCACGGGTTCACCTCGAAGGCGCGGGCCCGCCGGACCTGGTCCGGGTCGTTCATGGCGGCCTGGATCTCCTCGGGTCGGCCGTTGTCGATGAAGTGGCCGACCTCGACCTCGATGAAGAGCGCGTCGGCGCGTACGGCGACCGGACCGTCCGGGGCGTCGAGCCGGCCGGTGGCGGCCGAGTAGATCTTGCGGCCCGCGACCGCGGTGACCTCGGCCGTCAGATACAGGGTCGTCCCGACCGGCACCGGCCGGACGAAGTCGGTCTCCAGACGTCCGGTGACGGCGATCGTGCGCAGCAGCCAGTTCAGCGAGCCGAGGGTCTCGTCCAGCGCGGTCGCCAGCACTCCCCCGTGCGCGAGGCCGGGCGCGCCCTGGTGCGCGGGCTGCACGGTGAACTCGGCCGTGATGCTGACGCCGTCGCCGGCCCGCGCCTGGAGGTGCAGTCCGTGGGCCTGTCCGCCGCCACATCCGAAACAGTGTTCGTAGTGGGCGCCCAGAAGCTCACCGGGCGCGGGCGCGTCAGGATGACGCACGGGTTTCGCCGCGTCGGCGGGGGGCTTGAGAGCTGCTGAAGTACCACTCACAGCCGCAGACCTTACCCGCGCGTCCCCGGTGTCCGGGCACCATGCCAAGCTAGGCCGCATGCAGCTCTCCACCGCCCCTTACGAAGAACGCCTGACCGCCCCGCGCTCGTGGTGGCTGATCTCCTTCCTGGTGGGCGTCTCCTTCGCCCTGATCCTGCTGCCCTTCGGCACTCTGCCGCTGCTCGGCGGCCTGGTCGGCGGCACGGCGGTCGCAGCTGTCATGGCGAGCTCGTACGGCTCGGTCCGCATCAGGGTCGTGGGCGGCTCGCTGATCGCGGGCGAGGCGAAGATCCCGGTGACGGCGCTCGGTGACACGGAGGTCCTGGAGGGCGAGGAGGCGCGGGCCTGGCGCACCTACAAGGCGGACACGCGCGCGTTCCTGCTGCTGCGCTCCTACATCCCCACGGCGCTGCGGGTGGTCGTGACCGACCCCGAGGACCCGACGCCGTACCTGTACCTGTCGACGCGGGAGCCGGAGCGGCTGGCGGAGGCCCTGAAGGCGGCCCGGGAGGCCGCCGCGTAGGGCGCTCAGCCCGCGGCACCGCCCTCCAGCTCCAGCGGGTGCGCCGGCTTCTCCAGGGGCGGCAGCTCGGGCAGCTCGTCCCACGGCACCTGGATCCTGCGCAGGTCGTTGCGGATGCGCTCGGCGACCCTCTTGGTGTCGCGCCGGTTCATGACCGCTCCCACTGCGGCACCCACCATGAAGGGCATCAGGTTCGGCAGGTCGCGCACCACGCGCTTCATGATCTGCTGGCGCAGCTGCGCCTTCATCCGGCTGTTGACCGCTCCACCGAGGGTGGACGGCTTGGTCACCTCGATGCCGCGCTCCCCCGACCATGAGTTGACGTAAGCGGTGCTGCGTTCCTTGAGGTTGCCGGGCGGCCGTACGCCGTAGACCTCGTGGAGCTCGGCGATCAGCTTCAGCTCGATCGCGGCCACGCCGGTGATCTCCGCGGCGAGCTCGGTCGGCATGGCGGGCGGTACGGGCAGCATGGCCGCCGCTCCGATGCCGGCCCCGACCGTGGCTGTGGCGCTCGCGGCGCCTGCCACGAGCTTGTCGGCGATCTGTTCGGGTCCGAGGCCCGGGAACTGCCTGCGGAGGGTGGCGAGGTCCCGTACGGGCACCCGGGGGGCCATCTCGATGATCCGGTCGGCGAGGTACGCCAGGCCGGCGCGGGCCCGGTTGCCGCCCTTGCGCACGCCTTCCCTGGCCTTGTCCCGGAACGCCGCGGCCCGTCGCCGGGCGACGGGCGCGGGATTCCCGCCCTGCGCCGGCACCGGGAGGTCGGCCCGGCCGGCCGCAGGTTCGAGCGGGGCCGATCCCGTGGACCCCGTGGTCTCCGGTGTCGCACCTGATGGGCCCCGCTCGTCGTCACGCACGCCATGAGGGCCGTACTGCGGCCCTTCGTCCGCTCCCTGCAGGGGGGAGCGGCGCTTCCAGGGAGGGGTCGAGCCAGTCACGGCCGACCCGTCCTCAGTCGCAGTCGCGGCAGATCGGCTGACCGTTCTTCTCCCGGGCCAGCTGGCTGCGGTGGTGCACCAGGAAGCAGCTCATGCAAGTGAACTCGTCCTGCTGCTTGGGCAGCACCCGGACGGCCAGCTCCTCATTGGAGAGGTCGGCCCCGGGCAGTTCCAGGCCCTCTGCGGCCTCGAACTCGTCGACGTCGACCGCCGAAGTGGACTTGTCGTTCCTCCTGGCCTTCAGCTCTTCAAGGCTGTCGGAGTCCACATCGTCGTCGGTCTTGCGTGGGGTGTCGTAATCCGTTGCCATTTCGCTCTCCCCCTCTGGGTGTCTGCGGGTGTCTCCAGCGCACGTAACGCGTGAGAGGCCGGACTTGTGCCCGCCTCGAGGCGGAGATTTTGCCTCACATCAAGGTCTGTTACTCAATCGACACCCAACCGGACTCCTCAAGAGTGATCGGCTTGGATGGCGAACGGGACCGTACACGGTCCGCCTACCGCTCTTCAAAGGCGTCTCAACCTGTACTTCCCGTGATCAAGACACCCGAAAACCAGGATTTTCCCGGCTTTCCGACGACCCCCTTGATCACGGAGAGTGGATGGCCGATAAATCGCCCATGTGATCGATCACACAGGGAGTGCCCGGCTGCGCGGCCGGAAAATTCCGCGCAAAGCGAACAAGCCCCGTGTGTCGGCGCCATGATCTCAGATGGGGAGAGCAACCCGCATCACCAGTCCACCCCCTTCACGTGGCTGCGCCGAGATGTGTCCGCCGTGCGCCCGCGCCACGGACCGCACGATGGACAGACCCAGGCCGACGCCCTTGTCGCTGCCCGTGCGCTCCGTGCGCAGCCGCCGGAAGGGCTCGAAGAGGTTGTCGATCTCGTACGCCGGCACGACCGGCCCGGTGTTGGAGACGACCAGGACCGCCTGCCCGTGCTGGACCTCGGTGGTGACCTCGACCCAGCCGCCCTCGGGCACGTTGTACCGTACGGCGTTCTGTACGAGGTTCAGCGCGATGCGCTCCAGCAGGACGCCGTTGCCCTGGACGACCGCGGTCTTCTGCTCCCCGCGGATCACCACGCCCTTGGCCTCCGCCTCCGCGTGCACCTGGTCGACGGCCTGCTCGGCGACCTCCGCGAGGTCCACGGGCTTGCGCTCGACGATCTGGTTGTCGCTGCGGGCGAGCAGCAGCAGACCCTCCACCAGTTGCTCGCTGCGCTCGTTGGTGGCCAGCAGCGTCTTGCCGAGCTGCTGGAGCTCCACCGGGGCGTTCGGGTCGGAGAGGTGGACCTCCAGGAGCGTGCGGTTGATCGCGAGCGGGGTGCGCAGCTCGTGCGAGGCGTTGCCGACGAAACGCTGCTGGGCGGTGAAGGCCCGCTGCAGACGCTCCAGCATGTCGTCGAAGGTGTCGGCGAGCTCCTTGAGCTCGTCGTCCGGGCCGTCCAGCTCGATGCGGCGGGAGAGGTCCGAGCCCGCCACCGCGCGCGCGGTGCGGGTGATGCGGCCCAGCGGCGCCAGGACCCGGCCGGCCATCGCGTAGCCGAAGGCGAAGGCGATCACAGCGAGGCCGAGCAGGGCCAGCAGGGAGCGGCTGAGGAGGTCGTCGAGGGCGTGCTGGCGCTGAACGGCGTCGCACTGCTTGAGGATCGCGTTGATCTCGCCCGTCGGCGCCGAGTTCACGGCGGGACAGGTGGAACTGGTGATGTCGAGGTTGGCGCCGGACACCGAGAACGACTGGCCGCTGCCCTCATGCAGGGCCTGGGCCGCCAGCAGATAGATGATCGACAGCAGCAGGATCCCGGCGATCAGGAACATGCCGCCGTACAGCAGGGTCAGGCGTATGCGGATGGTGGGGCGCAGCCAGGGGAACGGCGGTTCGGGCTTCCTGGGGTCCCAGGTGGGCTTGGGGGGTGCCGTGGGGAGTGCGGGTGTTGCGGCCATCGGGGATCAGATCCGGTAGCCGGAGCCGGGGACGGTGACGATGACGGGCGGCTCGCCGAGCTTTCGGCGCAGGGTCATCACGGTGACGCGCACGACGTTGGTGAACGGGTCGGTGTTCTCGTCCCAGGCCTTCTCCAGGAGCTGCTCCGCCGAGACGACGGCGCCCTCGGAGCGCATCAGGACCTCCAGGACCGCGAACTCCTTGGGGGCGAGCTGGACCTCCTTGCCGTCGCGGAAGACCTCGCGGCGGTTGGGGTCGAGCTTGATGCCGGCGCGCTCCAGGACCGGCGGCAGCGGCACGCTGGTGCGGCGGCCGAGGGCCCGCACACGGGCGATGAGCTCGCTGAACGCGAAGGGCTTGGGGAGATAGTCGTCGGCGCCGATCTCCAGGCCCTCCACGCGGTCGCTGACGTCACCGGAGGCGGTGAGCATCAGCACGCGCGTGGGCATGCCGAGCTCGACGATCTTGCGGCAGACGTCGTCGCCGTGGACGAGCGGGAGGTCGCGGTCGAGGACGACCACGTCGTAGTCGTTGACGCCGATGCGCTCCAGGGCGGCCGCACCGTCGTACACGACGTCGACGGCCATGGCCTCCCGGCGCAGTCCGGTGGCCACCGCATCGGCGAGCAGTTGCTCGTCCTCGACGACGAGTACGCGCACGTCGCTTGTCCTTCCTGAGGTCCACCCGCGTAGTGCCGGACGGGCAGGCGGGCAGGGGTGTGGGCAGGGTTCTTCAAGAGTGTGTGCCTCCATCCTGCCCTTTTCGGCCGTAAGTCGGCGGTAAGGCGGGGGACGGAACATCAAGGGCAAGGTGGTCTCGACATGAAGAACAGGTGTGAGACCCGGGAATGCGAGATTTTCTCCGGCGGTTGAGGTTTCTGTGGAAGGAAGCGGGGGGAGGACGGTTCATACCCCGCGATCACGCTCTGCTAGTGCCGCAACACCATGCGGCACGGCGCAATCCGCTTTCCGCAGAGTGGGCGTGTGGGTGCCCGGCACCGTCGCCGCCCAGCAGGGCAGTGCCGCTGGGCATCTGCCGGAGACGTGATCGCCCCTTCCGAACGGCACACCCCCGTGCCACCGACCCACGACCCAGGACGAGGGGGCGCAGCATGGACGCATTCACCGCAGGACTTCTGCAGCGCATAAAGGCGACCGAGTCCGACCTGACGCGGGCTCGCGACGAGGGCGACGACTTCCTCGTCGAGGTCGAGCAGGGCGAACTCGACGACCTGCGCCGCCTTGCCGCCGAGCACGGTGTGGAAGTTGGCGCATAGCGTCTGATCGCTCAGGAGCGCTCCACTCCCGAGCGACAGCGGGCCCCCGGCGAATCCAGCGCCGGGGGCCCGCTGCGTGTGGGGGTGCCTGCGGCCGCAGCGGCCGGCCCCGTCAGTCGTGCCAGGCGCCGAAGTCCTCCAGCAGCCGCTGGAGGGGCTCGAAGACCCCTGGACTGCCGGCCACCGCCAGATCGCGTCCCGGGCGCTCTCCGGGGCGTCCACCGGTCAGGGCACCCGCCTCCCGGGCGACGAGGTCCCCGGCCGCGAGGTCCCAGGCGTTGAGTCCGCGCTCGTAGAAGCCGTCCAGGCGGCCGGCCGCCAGGTCGCACAGGTCCACCGCGGCCGAGCCGCCGCGCCGGATGTCCCGCAGCAGCGGGATCAGCCGGTGAGCCACCTCGGCCTGGTGCGCGCGGACCTCCAGGACGTAGTTGAAGCCGGTTGAGACCAGGGCCTGGTCGAGCGGCGGCGAGGGGCGGACGGCCAGCGCGCGCTCGCCCTCCCAGGCGCCCGTCGCCCAGGCCCCGCCGCCGCGGACCGCGTGGAACGTCTCGCCGCGCATCGGTACCGCGACGACTCCGACGACCGCCTCGCCGTCCTGCTCGGCGGCGATGGAGACCGACCAGGTCGGCAGCCCGTACAGGTAGTTGACCGTGCCGTCGAGCGGGTCGACCACCCAGCGGATGCCGCTGGTGCCCTCGACGGAGGCCCCCTCCTCGCCGAGGAAGCCGTCGTCGGGGCGGCGGGCGGAGATCACGTCCGTGATCAGCTTCTCCGCCGCGATGTCCATCTCGGTCACGACGTCGATGGGGCTCGACTTGGTGGCGGCCACCGCCAGATCGGCCGGGCGGCCGTCCCGCAGCAGCTCACCGGCGCGGCGGGCGGCTTCCTGGGCCAGCTCCAGCAGTTCCCTGTGCAGGGCGTCGGTCACGGGTCTCCTCACGCGTAGGGGCTGTCGGCGCCCGCGGCGGCGGGGCGCGGGGCGCGGGCGGGGCAGCAGCCGACCGGGCAGAGATCGTGGCTCGCGCCGAGCGCGCCGAGGGCGCAGTGGGTGACCTCCTGGCCGCGCTCGACGGCCGCGCGCTCCAGGACGAGGTCGCGGATCGCGGCGGCGAAGCGCGGGTCGGCACCCACGGTGGCCGAGCGGCGCACGGGCAGGCCCAGCTCCTCCGCCTTGGCCTTGGCCTCCGTGTCGAGGTCGTACAGAACCTCCATGTGATCGGAGACGAAGCCGATGGGGGCGATCACCACCGCCGGTACGCCCGCCGCGTGCCGCTCCGCGAGGTGGTCGCAGATGTCCGGCTCCAGCCACGGGATGTGCGGGGCGCCGGAGCGGGACTGGTAGACGAGCTGCCAGGGGTGGTCGACGCCGGTGCGCTCGCGGACCGCCTCGGCGATCAGCTTCGCCACGTCCAGGTGCTGAGCGACGTACGCGCCGCCGTCGCCGTGGTCCTCGACCGGGCCGGAGGTGTCGGCGGAGGCGACCGGGATGGAGTGGGTCGAGAAGGCGATGTGGGCGCCGTCCCGGACGTCCTCGGGCAGGTCGGCGAGGGACTTCAGCACGCCCTCGACCATGGGCTCGACGAAACCCTCGTGGTTGAAGTAGTGCCGGATCTTGTCGACCTTCGGCAGATCGAGGCCCTCGGCCTCAAGGGCGGCGAGGGAGTCGGCGAGGTTCTCGCGGTACTGGCGGCAGCCGGAGTACGAGGCGTAGGCGCTGGTGGCCAGCACCAGGATCCGGCGGCGGCCGTCGGCGACCATCTCGCGCAGGGTGTCCGTCAGGTACGGGGCCCAGTTGCGGTTGCCCCAGTAGACCGGCAGGTCCAGGCCGTGGTCCGCGAAGTCCTTGCGCAGGGCGTCGAGCAGGGCGCGGTTCTGGTCGTTGATGGGGCTGACCCCGCCGAACAGGAAGTAGTGCTCGCCCACTTCCTTGAGGCGTTCCCTGGGGATCCCGCGCCCGCGCGTGACGTTCTCCAGGAAGGGGATCACGTCGTCGGGGCCCTCGGGTCCTCCGAAGGAGAGCAGGAGCAGGGCGTCGTAGGGGGTGGCGTCGAGCGCGTCTGGCATGGGTCGATCCTGTCATCCGGTACTGACAGCCGGGAAACGGCGGGGTGTCCGGCCGGGTTCCCGCACGGTCCGGCCCGGTTGCGCGGGCTTTCCGGCCCGGTACATGGGCTGAGCCGGGCGCATGGGGATGAGCTGGGTGCGTGGGGTTGAGCCGGGTCCGTGGGGTTGAGCCGGGTGCACGGGGTTGACCTGACTCGTAAGCTGTATCAGCCGCATTCGCGCCTTACCGCGCCGCCGTCCCTCTCCTGACCTGGAGCCCGCCGTGCCCAGCCCCTACCGCGCCCTGTTCGCCGCTCCCGGCTCCAAGGGCTTCTCCGCCGCGGGGTTCGTCGGCCGGATGCCGCTGTCGATGATGGGCATCGGCGTGGTCACGATGATCTCCCAGATCAGCGGGCGGTACGGCCTCGCGGGCGCCCTGTCGGCCACCATCGCGCTGGCCGCGGCGGCGATCGGGCCGCAGATCTCCCGGCTGGTGGACCAGCACGGGCAGCGGCGCGTGCTGCGGCCCGCCACGCTCGTCACGCTCGCCTCGGCGACCGGGCTGCTGCTCGCCGCGCACTTCGGCTGGCCGGACTGGGTGCTGTTCCTGTGCGCGGCCGGCGTCGGGTCCGTACCGAGTCTCGGCGCGATGATCCGCGCGCGGTGGGCCGCCCTGTACCGGGGGACGCCGCAACTGCACACCGCGTACTCGTTCGAGTCGGTCGTCGACGAGGTGTGCTTCATCTTCGGGCCGATCGTCTCCATCGGGCTGTCGACCGTCTGGTTCCCGGAGGCGGGACCGCTGCTCGCGGCCTGCTTCCTCGCCGTCGGCGTCTTCTGGCTGACCGCCCAGCGGGCCACCGAGCCCGCCCCGCACCCGCGCGAGCACCAGGGCGGCGGTTCGGCGCTGCGCGCGCGGGGACTGCAGGTCCTGGTGGCCACCTTCGTGGCGACCGGGGCGATCTTCGGGGCGGTGGACGTGGTCACCGTGGCCTTCGCCGACGAGCGGGGCCACAAGGGGGCCGCGAGCGTGGTCCTGGCCGTGTACGCGGCCGGTTCCTGCGTGGCCGGGATCGTGTTCGGGCTGCTGCGCTTCGCGGGGCCGCCGCAGCGCCGCTGGCTGCTGGGCATATGCGCGATGGCCGTGAGTATGATCCCCCTCCTACTGGTCGGAAACTTGCCGTTTCTGGCCGTGGCGCTCTTCGTCGCGGGCCTGTCCATCGCACCCACGATGATCACGACGATGTCCCTCATCGAAGAGCACGTACCACGCGCGCAGTTGACCGAGGGCATGACCTGGATCAGTACCGGGCTCGCGGTCGGCGTCGCGCTCGGCTCCTCCGTGGCCGGCTGGGTCATCGACGCGGCCGGGGCGCGGGCCGGGTACGGGGTCCCGGCGGTGTCCGGGGCCGTCGCGGTCGCGGTCGGTTTCCTGGGGTACCGCCGGCTCAGCAGGCCGGCTCCGCGTCGGGGAGGCACCGTTGAGCAGCACAGCGAGCGCGAAGAACGGCACGTGGCGTAACTGGAGCGGCAACGTCTCCGCCCGACCCGCGCGGGAGGTCACGCCGGCCTCCGTGGAGGAACTGGCCGCGGCCGTGCGCCGGGCGGCCGAGGACGGGCTGACCGTCAAGGCGGTCGGCACCGGGCACTCCTTCACGTCCATCGCGGCCACCGACGGTGTGTTGATCCGCCCTCAACTGTTGACCGGCATCCGCGATATCGACCGTGATGCCATGACCGTCACGGTGGAGGCCGGCACCCCGCTCAAGAGGCTCAACATGGCTCTCGCGCGCGAGGGCCTGTCGCTGACCAACATGGGCGACATCATGGAGCAGACGGTCTCCGGCGCCACCAGCACCGGAACCCACGGCACGGGCCGTGAGTCGGCCTCGATAGCCGCCCAGATCAAGGGACTCGAGCTGGTCACCGCGGACGGCACGGTCCTCACCTGCTCCGAGAAGGAGAACCCGGAGGTCTTCGCGGCCGCCCGCATCGGCCTGGGCGCCCTCGGCATCGTCACCGCGATCACCTTCGCCGTGGAGCCGGTCTTCCTGCTCACGGCCCGCGAGGAGCCGATGCCCTTCGACAAGGTGCTCGCCGAGTTCGACCAGCTCTGGGCCGAGAACGAGCACTTCGAGTTCTACTGGTTCCCGCACACCGGCAACACCAACACCAAACGCAACAACCGCAGCGCGGGCCCGGAGAAGCCGGTGCCGCCGGTGTCCGGGTGGTTCGAGGACGAGTTCCTCTCCAACGGCGTGTTCCAGGTGGCGCAGTGGATCGGCCGCGCGGCCCCGGCGTCGATCCCGACGATCGCCCGGATCTCCAGCAAGGCCCTGTCCGCGCGCACCTACACGGACATCCCGTACAAGGTCTACACGTCGCCGCGCCGCGTGCGCTTCGTGGAGATGGAGTACGCCGTCCCGCGCGCGGCCCTGGCCGAGACGCTGCGCGAACTGAAGACGATGGTCGACCGCTCCGGCCTCCGGGTCAGCTTCCCGGTCGAGGTGCGCACGGCCCCCGCCGACGACATCACCCTGTCCACCGCGTCGGGACGCGACAGCGCCTATGTCGCCGTCCACATGTTCAAGGGCACGCCGTACCACGCCTACTTCACCGCCGCGGAGCGCATCTTCACCGCCCACGAGGGCCGCCCGCACTGGGGCAAGGTGCACACCCGGGACGCCGAATACTTCGCCGGCGTCTACCCGCGGTTCGGCGAGTTCACCAATTTGAGGGACCGGCTCGACCCGGACCGCCGGTTCCAGAACGACTACCTGCGGCGGGTGTTGGGGGCGTAGACCGGTGCGCGGTCATTGGTTCCGTTTCTGACGGTTGCGTGAGGTACGCCACTTCCAAGATCCCCGAACCGCTCAACAGGCGGCCGGGGCACGCGCCTTGCCAGATATTGGGTGGCGTGCCAATCCACGCACGTGGTCCAAATGGAGTACTGTTGCGAGCCCTGGGTCCGGTCTCCCGCCTGGGCGTCCGGGGCCTTGCTGGACCGCCAGGAGGGGGCTCGTTGCACAGGGTGACGGAGTTGGTCACTTAGCGTTGCGAATAGGTAACCGTGCCATAACGGCGTTCCCGGGCCCGTGCCCGACACGCCGGGCAACTCGGCAAGGTTGTGGCAGGCTGCACCCGGGCAGGCCACACTCGACTAGCGGAAGCAGCGACGCACGTGACGTCGGCAGGCACCACCCGGGAGGTCCCCATGCCCGAACTGCGTGTCGTGGCCGTCTCCAATGACGGCACACGGCTGGTGCTGAAGGCTGCCGACTCTACGGAATACACGCTTCCGATCGACGAACGGCTGCGTGCGGCAGTCCGCGGCGACCGTCCCCGCCTCGGTCAGATCGAGATCGAGGTCGAAAGCCATCTCCGTCCCCGCGACATCCAGGCGCGTATACGCGCCGGTGCCACCGCGGAGGAAGTCGCGCAGCTCGCGGGCATCCCCGTCGACCGGGTACGCCGCTTCGAGGGCCCCGTCCTCGCCGAGCGCGCGTTCATGGCCGAGCGGGCCCGCAAGACCCCCGTCCGCCGCCCCGGCGAGAACGCCGCGGGCCCCCAGCTCGGCGAGGCCATCCAGGAGCGTCTGCTGCTGCGCGGCGCCGAGAAGGACACGGTGCAGTGGGACTCGTGGCGCCGCGACGACGGCACCTGGGAGGTCCTGCTGGTCTACCGGGTCGCGGGCGAACCGCACTCGGCGAGCTGGACGTACGACCCGCCCCGGCGGCTCGTCCAGGCCGTCGACGAGGAGGCGCGCTCGCTGATCGGCGAGTCCGAGGACCTCGCCGCGCCGGAGCCCAGCTTCCCCTTCGTCCCGCGTATCGCCCGGCTGCCGCGCGACCGCCCGCTGGACCGCGCCCTCGACCGCCCGAGCCTGCCCGCGCAGGCGTCCGAACCGGCGGAGGAGAGCACGGCCGGTGAACGGGACTCGCTGACCAGCCTGTTGGAGGCGGTACCGAGTTTCCGCGGCGACCTGGTGGTCCCGGAGCGCCCGTCCGAGACACCTCCGCCGCCGGAGGAGCCCGTCGCCGAGCCCGAGGCGGAGGAGCCCCCGGCTCCGGCGGCCTCGGCCGGTTCCGCCTACGCGGACGTCCTGATGCCGCGTTCCGTCGGCAGTCACCGCGACCGTCTCATCGGCGCCACCGACCGCCAGGCGGAGGCCGACGGCGTCCGCCCGGGCCGCCGGGCGGCGGTCCCGAGCTGGGACGAGATCGTGTTCGGGACGCGGCGCAAGAAGCAGGAGTAGTCGGTCGTACGAGCATGAGGGCCGCGCCGTCCGGGCGCGGCCCTCTGTTTCGTGGCCCTACTGCGGATCGGGTCCCACGGCGACCGGGCGTGCGGGGTCCGACGACCACTCCGACCAGGAACCGACGTACAGCGCCGCCGGAATCCCGGCGACCGCCAGGGCGAGCACCTCGTGCGCCCCCGAGACGCCCGAGCCGCAGTACACGCCGACGGCCGCACCGTCGCCCGCCCCGAGCGCCTTGAAGCGCTCGGCCAGTTGCTCGGCCGGCAGGAACCGTCCGTCGGGGCCGACGTTCTCGTTCGTCGGGGCCGACACCGCGCCCGGGATGTGCCCGCCGACCCGGTCGATCGGCTCCACCTCCCCCCGGTACCGCTCCCCCGCCCGCGCGTCGAACAGGACACCGGACCGCGCCAGCGCGGCCGCCCCGTCGGCGTCCAGGAACCCGGCGTCGCCCGGCACCGGCTCGAAGTCGCCCTCGACCGGCGTCGGTGCGGACGTCTCCAACGTCCCCTCCCAGGCCGGCAACCCGCCGTCGAGGACCCGCACGTCCGGGTGACCCGTCCAGCGCAGCAGCCACCACGCGCGCGCCGCCGCCCAGCCCTGCCCGCCGTCGTACACGACCACCGGGGTTCCGGCCGACACACCCGCCCGCCGCATCGCGGCACCGAAGACCTCGAGGTCGGGCAGCGGGTGCCGGCCGCGCTCGCCAGGCGCTGAGGCGAGTTCCGTGTCCAGATCGACGTAGACCGCACCGGGGATGTGCCCGGCCGCGTACGCGGCACGGCCGTCGAAGGGCGGCTCGCCGGCCGCCTTGGCCACGGTCAGCTGCCAGCGGACGTCGAGCAGGACCGGCGGGTTCCGGCCGGTCAGGTCGCTCGCGAGTTCGGATGCGGAGATGATGACGTTCATGGCCCCCATCCTCGCGTACGGGGTGGCCGCGCCGTCCATGTCCGGCTACTCTGCTCCGCCGGACAGGCCCGATCACGAGGCGTACGGACTCGGGCACTTGCTGTACAACCGATCGACACCCGTCGGCCATCGCCCGGGAACGGACGGGACTCCGCACACCGGGCATTCTGCGGGCACGCGGCCGTGCGCGTCGCGGCGCGCCCGGAGCCCGCGGTGCCACGGCTGGTGCGAGCATCGGCACGGGGATCCGGACAGCGGAAGCGACACGGCCACCGCGAGGGGTCGAGGAGAGAGTGACGATGACCGAGACGCACGCTCGGCACACACCCGGTACGCCCTGCTGGGTGAGCCTGATGGTGCACGGTTTGACGGCCACCCAGGACTTCTACGGTTCCTTGTTCGGCTGGGAGTTCGAGCCCGGCCCCCGGCAACTGGGCCCGTACTCCCGCGCCCTGCTCGACGGCCACGAGGTGGCGGGCATCGGCCAGCTGTCCCCGGACCGCCATCTGCCCATCGCCTGGACGCCGTATCTCGCCTCGGACGACGTGGACCTGACCGCCGAGACGGTACGGCTGTGCGGCGGCACGATCGGGGTCGGGCCGCTGGACGCCGACGAGGCCGGACGTCTCGCGATCGGCTCCGACCCCTCGGGCGCCGTCTTCGGCGTCTGGCAGGCCGCCCGGCACCTCGGCACGGCCCTCACGGGCGTCCCCGGCACCCCCTCCTGGAACGAACTGCTCACCTACGAGTCGGCGGGCGTCGCCAAGTTCTACGAGACGGTCTTCGCCTTCGAGGAGGAGCCGGTCGTCTCCGCCGACTCCGACTACGTCACCCTGCGCGTCGACGGCCGCCCGGTGGCCGGCATCCACGGCGTCGGCCACGCCCTCCCCCGCGACCGGGGCCCGCACTGGCTGACGTACTTCGAGGTGGCCGACACGGACGAGGCGGCCGACCGCCTGACCGACCTCGGCGGCAACGTCCTGAAGGCCCCGCACGACACGCCCCACGGCCGCGCGGCCACGGTGTCGGACCCGGAGGGCGCCCGCTTCTCCCTGGTCCAGAGCCCGCACTGAGCGCGGTCGGCGGCGGCTCAGACCGACGACACCGGCAGCACGTCCGGAGAGAGGGCCGCCGCGCGGGCCGTGGCCGCCGTCATCCGGCGGCGGTGGTGCCGGCGGCACAGAACCTCGTAGCCGACGGCGTCGGACTGGTCGACGTCCCCGACGACCACCTGGGCGCCCTCGACGACCATCTCCCCGCCTACCGTGCGGGCGTTGTGCGTGGCGCGGGCACCGCACCAGCACAGCGCCTCGACCTGGAGGACCTCGACGCGGTCGGCGAGCTCGACGAGACGCTGGGAGCCCGGGAAGAGCTTCGAGCGGAAGTCCGTCGTGATGCCGAAGGCGTAGACGTCGAGGCCCAGGTCGTCGACCACGCGCGCGAGTTGGTCGATCTGCTCGGGCGCCAGGAACTGCGCCTCGTCCGCGATGACGTAGTCCGCGCGGCCGCCCTGGGAGAGATGGTCGACCAGGTAGGCGTAGAGGTCCTGTCCGTCCTCGACCTCCACCGCGTCCGTCACCAGGCCCAGCCGCGAGGAGAGTTTGCCCTCGCCGGCGCGGTCGTCCCGGGTGAAGATCATTCCGGCCAGGCCGCGCGCCGAGCGGTTGTGCTCGATCTGGAGAGCCAGGGTCGACTTCCCGCAGTCCATCGTTCCGGAGAAGAACACCAGCTCGGGCATGGGTGGTTGAGCACCTTTCGGCGAACGGGACGGGGTACG
>NZ_JBSFDB010000029.1:0-138631 GCF_053593695.1 Streptomyces sp. NPDC002144 | reverse complement strand
CCCACCCCGTGCGCAGGGAGCGGGCGCCACCAGCCGGAGCACACCGGCGCACTACTCAACGCCGATCGGCTACACCATCACGCGGGACGCCATCGGGCTCGGATCTTGGCATGGGAGCGGTTGACCGCAAGCTGCCCGACGGACAGTTCGTCCCAGCGTCCGCGGTAGGGCACCCGCACGGTGCGTCGGCTCCTTGGTAGGCCTTGTCCGCCCAGCACGGAACGCTGGCGGCGGTCAGGGCATCGATGACGCCGTGGGCGCGGGCGGCCTTGATGTCGTGCACCGCCCTGGGTAGCGCCGGCGACGCCCAGATCACCTGATCCGGCAGTGCGCACATCCCGTGTTCACGATCAACCAGTGACAGCACCGTATGGCTCTGCTGGTGCTATGTGACGGCCTGCGGATAACTGTCTTCCCGGGCGTAGGAGGCGCCGGGGCTTGCCCGGGAGGAAAACCGAGGGGCGGCTTCATCACCCCGGCGGCCGGTCGACGATTGGCAGGGGCGAGTGCGCCGCAGCCGTGAAACCGATAGACCCTCACAGCTGATCTTTACGATGTTTTTTAAGCAGCCGTCGAAGCCCCAGAATCTTGCGGTGCATTACCTGTGCAACCGAGCTTCGTCCAGGTCGTAGCCCGTGGGTTGAGGTTCGGCTGAGGGTTTCTGCGGTGTTGGTTGGGATGAGATGGCCTTTGCCTTGGAGAAGGTACGTGACATTGGCACCAGCCTGGGGGCTGATGGGGCCCGCCTGTTCGATGCCGAGTTGGCAGGCGAGGTTAGCCACGTGCAGCCGAGTAGCCGCTTCGATGAGCTGTGCATAGGTGTCGGTGGCGGTGCGCGCGCGTCGCCAGCCTGTTAGGCAGGTGGCAGCTGCGATGAGGAGTCCAGGCCACCACAACGCGCCGACTACGAGGTAGAGCAGCCCCCAACTGGTGAGTGTGGTAGCGCGGGCGAGGGCCTCGCTAGCTGTTCTGATCTCGCTGCGGTCGGTGTCGGGCAGCGTGAGCCAAAGGGCGGGCCAAATCGTAGGGATGTCCAGCTGATACTCACGGTCGAAGCGGACAACGACGACGTTGAGTCGGTCTCCCATCCACGTGGGGCGTTCGGGTTTTTCCTGGCTAATGCGAATCTTGTCACGATATGCGGAGGCTAGGGCTGCTCTATCCCGGCTACGACCGTGCGCGCGGTCGCGGGCCAGCTGTTCGCGCTGCCGCTTGTATGCGTCGGATGCCTGGTCCCATCGATCCTGTCGTGCGCTGACGCGCTTGCCTGCGAGCTGACGAAGCGGTGGCGGCCAGGCAGTCCAATCTGCGGCAAGCCAGAGACGCTCGGTGAGGGTTCCACCGGCCTGGGCGACGAGGCCAGCGGCGGCCGAGATGAGGAGTGCCGCGATGAGGATGACTACCAGGCGGGCGGGCGCGTTCGCTCCGTAGGCCCTGGCCCACTCCTTCACCTGATCTGTGAGCCGGGCAATGGCAAAGGCATGGGTGTGGCCCAGATGCTGCGCCGTGGCGAGGGCGGACAAGTAAAGCGCACCGGGCAGTACGAGGAGCGTGAGCCAGCGTTCCGCAAGCTGCTTTCCCAGCTCCGTTAAGAAGGTGCCCACTTTAGAGCCTGTCTCGGCGCAGTTGCTGGCGGTAGACCTCACATTCTGGAGGGGTAGCGCGTTCGTCGGGCAGCCACCAACGATTGCAGCGCCCGCCGGGACACAGGTAGACAGACTCGGCCGGGACGGGCACCCCGAGCCCTGGTGACCGAGATCCGCTCGCGGTTCTTCGTGGACCGCTGCTGCTGGTGTGGCCGTACACTCCGAGTCGATCCCTCCCCGCCTGTAGCGCAAAGTGAATCTCGTCGAGCAGAGCTGATACATCGCTGTCTGCGCGCAGCTCGTCCAGGAAGCGTTCCAGGGTCGGTGCGCCGCCGACACGCGCCAGCCGGGAACGGATTTCAACTAGGTGTTCACACACGTAGGCGATGCCGTCCGCAACCTTGTCGAGCGAGTTGCTGGTCACTTAGTCCCTCACATGGGCTGTTTCTGATCACTGAATGCCAGCGCCTCTCCTGCCTGTGGCAAGTGCGCGAGCTGCACAGATACCTTCCCCAGGAAAGATCGCCAATATGTCATAAAATGGGATGAAGTGCACCAGAGCTAGTGGGGGTGCCATGCGTGACGAGCGGCTTGCGGCAGTGGGCAGGCGACTGGAGCAGATCGCTGAGGCTGGGGATCCATCCCTTTCGTTGAAACTGGGAGCTCTGGCCGACGCGCGAAGGTTGTCTGAGATCTTGCGGGAAGACGACGGCGATGTCGAAGCTAGGTTCGCGTTGGGCTGGCTGCACTGGTATCGCTACCTGGCGCTGCCCCCAGGGCAGGATGGCGAAGACCTAGCCGCGGCCATCCACGCGTTCGTTCCCTGCTTTCTCGTCGGCGCTGGGCCACTCCCTGACCTGTTGCTGCCTGCACTCGCCGAGTCTTCGGCAGATACCGCCGTTGCCCTACTTGATCAGGCGCTCGGCGGGCATGACGTCTCCCTGACGTCTGCAGCTGTACAACTGTGGCAGCGCATCGTTGCAGCGGCACCAGCTGAGCACCCTAATAGAGCAGCCATGCTTACCAACCTAGGTACCGCGCTGCGGGCCCGCTTCGAGCAGGCGGGCGTATTGAGTGATCTGGACGAGGCTCTCGCGGTCAGCCGGCAGGCGGTACATGACGCCCCGGACGGACTCCCCGAACGGGCCGATCTCTTGTCTAACTTGGCCAAGAGCCTGTATGCGAAGTTCACCGGAACAGGGGTTCTGGCGCATCTGGATGAGGCCATTGATGTCGGCCGTCAGGCAGTGCAAGCCGCCCCAGCAAGCCACTCCGATCGAGCAGCAAATCTGTCCACTCTCGGCAATACTCTGCGTGCCCGATTCGACAGGACCGGCGCGCTGACTGACCTGGAGGAGGCTCTCGCGGTCAGTCGGCAAGCGGTCAGCATGGCCCCGGCAAACGAACCTAGACGGGCGGGCATGTTGTCCAATCTGGCACTCGTTCTGGCGACTTCCTTTGAGCGGACCGGAACTTTGGCTGATTTGGACGAGGCCATTGAAATCTACCGTCAGGTACATGCCAGGCCTGCAGACTTGTCCAATCTGGCTACGCATCTGCGGATCCGGTTCGAGCGAACTGGAAGGTTGGCTGACCTGGACGCGGCCGTCGAGATGGGCCGCCAAGCGGTGGACATGACCCCCAAGGGTGACTCCAGTCGGCCAGGCATGCTCTCCAACCTGGGTACCCATCTGCGCACGCGGTTCGAGCGGACTGGAGTGTCGGCTGATCTGGACGAGGCCGTCCAGATGGGGCGCCGAGCGGTAGACACTTTCCCGCTAGTCCACCCTGAGCGGCCGGCTGCTCTGTCCAACCTCGCCCTTACCTTGATGACCCGGTTCCAGTGGACCGGGGCTCTGGTGGATCTGGATGAGGCCATCGATATCGGCCGTCAGGCGGTAGGGGTTACCTCTAATAATCAATCTGAGCGGGCGGGACGACTGTCCAACCTTGGAGGTATGCTGCGGGCTCGGTTCGATCGGACTGGAGTGTTGGCTAACCTGGACGAGGCCGTCCAGGTGGGCCGCCAAGCAGTGCGCGCTACCCCCGTGGACTCCCCGCAGCTTGGAAGCGCACTGTCCAACCTGGTTGGCTCCCTGCAGACCCGGTTCAAGCGGACTGGAGTGTTGGCTGATCTAGACGAGGCTGTCGAGGCAGGCCGACGGGCAGTGCGCGCCACCCCCACAGGCCACCCCGACCGAGCGGGTCGGCTGTCTAATCTGTCGCTCACCCTGCGCACCCGGTTCGAGCGAACTGGGGTATCAGTCGATCTAGACGAGGCCGTGGAGATTGGCCGACAAGCGGTATCTGGCATTCCCGACGACCACCCTGACCGCGCAGCCATGCTGTCCAACCTCGGCGGAACCATGCGGACTCGCTTCCAGCAGACGAGGGATGCACCTGACGCGGATGAGGCCCTGGGCGCTTTTTCAAACGCAGTCAACGTGGCCACTGCTGCGCCGTCGATCCGGATTCAGGCAGCGCGGGCGGCCGCGGAGTTGGCTGCTGGATCGCGGATCGATCTTGCCGTGGACCTCTTGGAAACCGGGGTCCGTCTCCTCCCCAGCGTGGCTCCTCGCCAACTTCATCGCAGTGACCAGCAGCATGCACTCGGGGGATGCGCAGGTTTGGCCAGCGATGCTGCTGCCCTGTTGCTCAGCACCGACGAGGCCACAGGGCCAGACCGCCAACGGTATGCGACCCAAGCATTGCAGATGCTGGAATCGGGCCGAGCTGTCCTGATCAGCCAGGCATTGGACACGCGCAATGACCTAACCGATTTGCGGCGGCAGTCCCGTGGCCTCGCTGACCGTTTCACTCGACTCCGAGACCAGCTTGACAGGTCATCACTGGCCGGGGAAAGCACGGACATCGACGGGAAGGCCGACAACGCTCGGTGGGATCGTGACATTCGGGACCGGCACTGGCTGGCTACGCAGTTTGATAGGACAATCGCAGAGATTCGCGAACTCGAGGGCTTTAGATCGTTCATGCTTCCCCCCAAACCGGAGGATCTTGTCGCTGAAGCCCGTCTGGGCCCGGTTGCGGTGTTCAACGTCAGCGGTTACAGCAGCGATGCGCTTCTTCTTACCGCCGATGGAGTCGGTCACATCGCGCTGCCTGACCTCGCTCACAACACCCTCATCGAGAAGATCGACCTTTTCCACGAGGCGCTCCGCTCTACAGGGGAAGCGACCTTGAGCTGGGAGCAGCGGGCAACTGCCGAGGACATGCTCAGCGAGATTTTGGAGTGGCTTTGGGACGCCGCAGCGGAACCCGTCCTTGAGGAGCTCGGATTCACGTTGGAACCGACAACGGAGGCGGCATGGCCAAGGCTGTGGTGGGTGCCCGGCGGTCTGCTCGGCCAATTGCCGCTGCATGCCGCTGGCTACCACCGGCAGAGAGCTGACGGTTACGGCTGCCGAACGGTTATGGATCGCGTTATTTCCTCATACACGCCCACTGTGCGTGCCCTTCGTCATGCTCGACAACCCACCGCCAAGACGTCCATGCCTGGCTCGGCCTTGATCGTTGCAATGCCCACTACGCCCGGCGAAAATCCGCTGCATCACGTCGTCACAGAAGCAGAGATGCTCCGGCACCGACTACCCAGCTCCACACTTCTCATCGAAGAGAGCGACTCAGGCGGGGAGTCAGGCTTTATTACCCCACACACGCCCACCAAAGCCCGGGTACTGACAAGCCTGCCGGAGTTTTCGATCGTCCACTTTGCCTGCCACGGCGCCAGTGACCCGAAAGACCCATCGCAGAGCCGACTGCTGCTGCACGACCACGAGAGCGACCCGCTGACAGTGGCGAGTCTCGCGCCGATTAGCCTCGACCAGGCTGGCCTTGTCTACTTGTCGGCCTGCAGGACAGCGTTCACCGATGTGACCGACCTGATCGACGAGTCCATTCATCTAGCGTCGGCATTCCAGGTTGCAGGCTTCCGTCACGTGGTTGGCACCCTCTGGGAGGTTGACGACGCAATCGCCGCCCGCATCGCGGCAGCCTTCTACTCAGCCCTGCAAACTGCGTCGGGATTCAGCACCGACAACACAGCACAGGCATTGCATCACGCTGTACGGCGGGTGCGCGACGGTGACTACGATTTGACCCACGTTCCCTCGCTATGGGCGGCTTACATACACGCTGGCGCATGACCACGTGCGTAGCGTCATCAGCTAGCGCGCCAGTGGGCTCGCCCACATGGCCCAGTGCTTCGAGGAGGCGACATGGATCTGCTATGAGGCAACCGCACCGCCTGTCGACGGTTAAACCATGTCGGAATTGAAACCATGTCGGAATTGGCTTGCGCTATTTTGATGGCTCAATTGTTGTCTGAGGAAAAGGAGTTGGTCATGGCCACACGAGAAGAATTGGAAGGAATGTCAACAATGACATTGTGTACCACAATCGCGATGATCGTTCAGGCGGAGAATCCCGCCGACGTGCCAACTCTGAGGGACAGTGTTGAGGTGCTCCGGCATCGTCATCCGGAAGTAGAGCGGGTGATTCATGACTGGAGAGAACGTGGCGGGAGTGACAGAGAACTCCTTCCGCGTGTCACGGCAGCCGCAATGGCTGCATCCGGGGAAGATCCTGCCTTTCGGGATCCATTTGCGTAGGCACTACATGACCGGGCCACAGGCTGATCGACAGGGACGCCCGCGAAACAGCGCGCTGAGCAGTGGCAGGTAAAGGCCATCAGTGAGGCGGTGGAGGCGCTTGTAACAGCCCGACGCTGTGCCGACCGGGACCCGTAGGTGAAGCCGCTCATCGTCGGCCCCTTCCTCCCCGCCCGGCGCTGTGCAGGGCCGACCAGTCACAGAATGGTCACGGTTATCCTGTGTATATGCTGACGCCGGATCAGGACCCCGCCCGTACGGGTGGATCGAGCGACACGTCGCGGCAGGAGGTGGTCGTCGGGGGCGGGCGCGGATACGTGCCGCCGGGGCGTCCGTCGGTACCGCCGCAGCTGGACTTCCCGGTGGTCCGCAACGGCATCGACTACCTCGCCAGCGTCGTCGAGCACCTCGACGAGAACCAGTCGGCGGTCGAGCCGCGCGACCTCAAGTACGCCGTCCTGCACCTGCAGGCTGCAGTCGAGGTTCTGCTCAAGGCTCGCCTGCAGCGCGAGCACTGGAGCCTGGTCTTCAAGGACCCCGGCCGGGCGACCAGGGGGGACTTCGACAGCGCGGGCTTCGAGAGCTGCGGCACCGTCGCTGCGGTGGAGCGCCTGCGCGACATCGTCGGCATCACCTTCGACAAGAAGGAGACCGACGGGCTGAAGGCGCTGGCGAAGGACCGCAACGCGCTTCAGCACTACGGGCTGACGCACAACGCCCCCGCCGTCGAAGCCCGCGCCGGGCGGGTGCTCGACTTCCTCATGAGCTTTCTGGAGAGGGAGTTTCTGCCGCTGCTCGAGGGCCAAGAACGCGAGACGGCCCTCCGGGAGATGGCGCCCGTGGCTGCGGGGGTGAAGAACATCAGCTCGTACGTCAGGCAGCGCCTCAACCGGCTCCGCGGCGAGCTGCAGGGCCTGCAGAGCCAGACCATCCGGTGCCCCGCCTGCGAACAGATGGCCCTCGTCCTCACCCCCGGTGGCGGACGCTGCCACTTCTGCGGCCAGTCATGGCACGACGGCGAACAGCTCCTCTTCGCCTACCTCCGCAGCCCCGACACTCCGGACGTCGCGGGAAGAGGCTGTCCCCAGTGCCACGCATTCGCCCTGGTGGCAGGCGTCGTATTCGCAGACAGCCCCGAGGTCTCGGACACGCTGTACTGCTTCTGCTGCGGGGCCCGTCACGCCGCGCGGGACCTCGTGCCCTGCGCCGGCTGCGGCCGACCGTGGTTCATCGAGGCGGATGTTGAGGGCTCGATCGCCAACTTGTGCCCAGAGTGCCGGGAGCAGATGGAACCCGAGGACGTCGCTTGACCACGGCCCTGGAACGCTCGCACGTTGGGTGGCTCTCGCAAGACGGGCACGAGTGCACACGGCTGCGGGTCCCCCACACGTCCCCCAAGGACCCGCAACCTAAGTCTTTGGCCAGGTCAGCAGGTGGTGAACCGTCCCGCTGTAAATCTGCCGGCTCAGCCTTCCCAGGTTCGAATCCTGGCGCCGCCACGCTGAGAGAGACCCCCTCCGAACTGCGGAAACGCAGCGCGGAGGGGGTTTCTTCGTATTCGAACAGCGTCATTCCGGCAGGGGCCGAAATGCGTAGCTTGTCCCATCTGTGGTCGATTTAGGCGCGTGTGCTCGTACCAGGTCAGGGAGCCGTTCAGGGCGCGGAGTTCGGAGGCGGGGAGGCCCGTCTCTACGGCACGGTAGCCGGGCGCGTTTGCTGCGAGTGACGCCTGGGCGCTCGGACGCCAAAGCGGCGCGCTGCTCTTGGACCCTTGGTGGCGAAGTGCGGCGTCGCCCGTTCGGATGCACAGTGAAGGTGGCCGGCTTGCCGCCAGCCGTGATCGCTAGCTTCCTGGGGAGGCGTCGTGATCGTGATTGCTCTGCTGGTCCTGGTAGTGCCGCTGCTCATGCTGTTCGGGCTGTCTGCTCTGGAAGACCGCCTCTTCCCGCCGCCATCGCCTCTGCCGGAACAGGCGAACCCGGAACAGGTTGAAAGCGAGTGATGCTCCGGCCCTGGGCCGGACCGGGCGGCGCTGGGGCAGATGCCGGGAGGGTTCGAGCCCACCGGCGGCGGGCGCCAGCCTGCGCCTGCAAGCCCCGGGTAAGAGGCCGCCGTGATGTCAGCGGGAGGTTCGTGCAGTTGTCGACCTTCACGCAGGATCCTTACCTTGCGTCGGGCGCTCCATTCCTTCCAGGCACGGGAATCGTGGGCTGAGCCACCTCGTTGTCAGCAGCGGCAACAGCGGCCGGCATTCGGCGCCGGGCTATTGCACAAAAGCCAGAAGTCCAACGTCCGTGCTTAACCCGATATACCTTGCTTAGTGGCACTGCGTCGGCGTCAGTGCAGGTTCGACGCACTGCGGGACAATATTCGGCCACAAACATCGTCTGACTGCTCCGAAGATGATCTCCAGTCGTCGATGTCGGCAATTTCCGACGGTAATTTCGGCGTTTAGGGTTAGCGACGGCCATACCTCCTCCTGCGGCCGTTACGCCGCAGGATATGAAAATCCCCGGGGATCACGGCTCGAAGCGCCGGCGCCGCAGATTTTCATACAGCTACATATAGGTGTTGCGGTTGATCGGCAAAAGATACGTGGGTACCGTCGCACCCGGGCGGTCAGCAGCGGCGGGGCGAGGAGGCTGCTCCGGGCAGGCCTGGCCCGACGCTCCCGTCAGAGGTCACCGGCATTTCGAGGCCACGGGACACGGTCAGCCCTTTGCGAGCATATGGAAATCTTCCCCGGTTTCATACGAGCACCTATAGTGCCTGCCCGATACCTGCACAATCGTGCTTGTCCGGCTAATCATTCACCCGTTCGCAACGCATCCGCCCACGAGAGGCGCCGTTAGTTGGAATATGACGAAGGCAACCAGGGAACAGGCGATCGAGTCCCTTCCGAAGAGGATGCGCCCGGAAAGCGTCCGCGTCACGCGGCTGGGTTCCTTCACGTACGTCCCGAAACCCGCCGCCTGCGACGAGAAGGTGAACGGCGTCCTCGCGAATGGACTGATGTCGGTCACGCTCGATGTGACCGATAAGGATCTCCGGGAGCTCATGCACTCCTTGAGCGTTTTGGAGGATGGTCTTTCGAGACGCTGGGCGGAGCTGGAAAGCTGAATGCTGCCACGAAGAGACGGGCTGCCATGCCATGCACCACGATCGAACAACCCCCTATTCAGGCTTCTCCGCCGAATTCTCCACCGGCTATGAGGACACCGGGCGATACCAGGATCCGGCGGGGTTCCTCTATCCGCCGCTGACGCCGCCGGAGTCAGGCTGGGACCCCGCAGAGGAGCTGGCCTTCATGCTGCGGGACGCCGTCGAGGCCGAGCAGCCCAGAATCCCGGCCGCACGCAGCGCGGAACCTCCGGCCCCCGCCTCTCACCGGGAGACGCTGGTCCAGATCACGGCAGAGCTGCCCCCTGTGAAGGCCGCGAGCCCGGGCCATCGCAAGACACGGGAGCGACGCCGGGACAAGCTCCTCACCCTTAGTTACAGCATTGCCGCGGTAACGACCGTCATCGCGTCGACGGTCAGCGTGTTCGGCGGGCTGATCGCTTACGACCCACTGCTGTTCATCGCGGCGAGCGGTACCCACAGCAGCGTCGCCTCCTGTTGGCCACTGCTGATCTTCGGGCCCTGGCTGGTGGCGTCGTTGTCCGTACTGCGCCATGCGCTGCACCAGCGCCGGTCCTTCCACTCCTGGTGCGTGGTCCTGGTGTTCTCCGTCATCGCCATGGCCCTGTGCGTCGCCCAGGCCCCCAACAGCCTCATGGACAAAGCGGCGGCCGCGCTGCCGAGCTTCGCGTCGTTGGCCTGTTTCCAGCAACTCGTACGCCAGGTCACCCTGACTCGGCCGCCCCGGCGCCCGCTGCGCCGGCACCGGCTGCAGTCGGCGGAGGCATCCACTGGTGACACCCCCACGAACCGCGGCCTCAGAACCCCGCCAGAGGGCACCGCCTGTCGGTGAAGCCGCCCGAACACGGCACCCAGCCGCACCCCATGCCACCGGCGGGCTTTGCAACCGATCTGAGGCCGCAGGGCCCGGTGGGGGACGGAGGGGGGAGGGCGGCGGAGAATCGGAGGGGGAGCTGAGTGGAGCACGGGGGATGACGGCGCGCGCGGGTCGGAATGCGGGTATGTAAGGCCCATGGGCCGCACCGATTACTTCCACGACCCGGACGCCCCTCCGGCCACCTCCGTCGTACCCGCCGTCGTCGCCTTCGTACGCGACGACGCCGGGCGCATCCTCCTGGTCCAGCGTTCCGACAACGGCCGCTGGGCGCTGCCCGGAGGCGGCCACGACCTCGGCGAGTCCATCAGCGACACGGTCGTACGCGAGGTGTGGGAGGAGACCGGGATCCAGGTCGAGGTCGTCGACCTGTCCGGCATCTACACCGATCCCGGGCACGTCATGCGGTACGACGACGGGGAGGTCCGCCAGCAGTTCAGCCTCTGCTTCCGGGCGCGCCCCACCGGCGGCGAACTGCGCACCAGCGGCGAGACCACCCAGGTCCGCTGGGTCGACCCGGACGCCCTCTCCGAACTCGACATCCACCCGACCATGCGCCTGCGCATCACCCACGCGGCGGACCGGACGCGTACGTCCCCCTATATCGGCTGACGATCAACTCGGCAGGTCCCCGGGGCACACTGACTCCATGTCCACTCGTCGCAGACACTGCCCCGAATGCCGGCGCGAGATCGCCGTCGTCGCCGGCCGGTTCGCCCGGCACGACCCGCCCGGCGCCCGCGAGACCGGCGGACTGGTCTCCTGTCCCGGCTCGCGCCGACCGGCCCAACCGGACGCCGCGCAAGCGTCGTTGGACGGCTACGTCATCCCCGAGATGCCCGGCCAACTGCCTCTGTTCTGACGACATCTGATCGCTGAAGATCGCCTGCTCGGCCGGGCCTCCCGCGTCAGCCCTCCTCAGTTGCCGGCGACCGACTTCACCGCCACCGAGACCGGCGTCGCCCCGCCGACCAGCTCCAGGGTCAGCCCCGCCGTCGCGGGAGTGTCCACCAACTCCGCCAGTACGGCGGCCACATCGTCGCGCGGGATCGCACCGCGGCCCGTGTGCGCCTCCAGCCGGACGAGGCCGGTGCCGGGGTCGTTCGTCAGTGAACCGGGGCGCAGGACCGTCCAGTCGAGGCCGTCCAGACTCCGGACGTACGCGTCCGCCTCGCCCTTCGCCCGCAGATAGACGTCGAACACGTCGTCCCCTTGGTGCGCCGGATCGGCTCCCATCGACGAAACGATCACGTGCCGTCGTACGCCCGCCCGAACCGCCGCGTCCGCGAACAGGACCGCCGCCCCCTTGTCCACGGTGTCCTTACGGGCCGCTCCGCTGCCGGGACCCGCGCCCGCCGCGAAGACCGCCGCGTCGGCGCCGCGCAGACATTCGGCGACCTCCTCGACCGAGGCCGACTCCAGATCCAGCAGCACCGGTTCGGCACCGGCCCCCCGTAGGTCGTCGCCCTGCTCGGCGTGACGGATGATCCCCGCGACCTCGTCCCCGCGCGCGGCGAGCAGCCGCTCCAGCCGCAGCGCGATCTGACCATGACCTCCAGCGATGACAATGCGCATGTCTCCGACCGTACGCCCGGACGGCCGCATCCGCCGCACGACTTGAGCCACGCCCCAGGGCGCACGCCCGCAGCGCACGCGCAGGCGAAGGGGCCGGGCGTACGGGCGGGCCGTACAGGCGCATGCTGAGGCGCACGCGCGGAGCGTACGAGCTGGCGTTGTGCACGCCCGGCGCGCGAGCTGATGCGTGTGCACCGGGTTCATCGGCTCGGGTTGCGCGCGCCCGGCACATGGTCCTGCCGCGTGTGCGCCGGGCGCCATGACCCACCCGCGTGTGCGCCGGGCGCCTGAGCTCGCGTTGTGTGCGCCTGGCGCAGACGTGTATGGCGCGCGCTCGGAGCGCATGCGCTGTGGCTGCGCGCCCCGTCGGCGCCGGCCGGGCGCTGGCGCCCCCCTCGGCGCGCGGGCGCGGCCCCACGCAAGCTTCCCACGGAAGCCTCGCGCGCAAGCCCGGCGCGAACGCTCAAGCCGTACGCCGCTCAAAGCGCCGACACCCACCCCAGCGCGTGCGCTACAGCGCGCAGACCCACTTCACACGCCCCTGCCCGCCATGCACGCCCGGAGCGCGCCCCCACTCCGTGCGCCCCCAATGCACATGCACGCTCCGGCGTACGCCCCTACGCTCCTACACCCCTCAGCACAGATCCAGCGCCACACAACCCGATGACCCAGGGCAGGCTCATACGGCCGCCGCATTCCAGCGCGGCCGCCCTCCCCCTCACGACAATCCGCGCCCCTGTCGAGGCAATCCCAGCTCCACGGCGGCAGCCGAGCTGCAGTACTCCCTTACCGCGCTGGTCCGGGCCACCACGCGCCCCCGGTGCACCACGATTCGGCTGTACGCGAGGGACAGAGCACCCGGCAGCCGGTCCCCCCTCACCGCCAGCAGTTCAGCCGGGAACCCCGCCTCCACTCGGACCTCGGGCAGGCCCAGGACCGCACGTGCCGAGGAGCTGATCGCGTGGTACGCGTCCTCGGGGCGCAGGCCGTAGCGGGAGGACAGCAGGTACGCGGCTTCCAGGGGGTCACCGCGGCCGACCGGATTCGACACGTCCCGCAAGGCGCCGCTGCCCGCCGCGACGCGCACCCCGGCAGCGCGCAGCAGCCGTACCGGAGCCGTGCCGCGGTGGTCGGTGGCGCCGCAGCCGCCCTGGGGGAGGCACACCACCGCCACCCCGGCGGCGGCGAGCTGGTCGGCGGTGCGGGTGGCCGTCTCGGTGGGGAGACGGGCCAGGGCGCCGCACGGACCGAGGGTCACGCCCGGCCGCAGGCCCCCGGCCATCGCGGCGAGACGGGCGAGGCGGGCCGGGTCGGCGGCGTCGGTGTGCAGGTCCACGGGACAGCCGTGCTCGGAGGCGACCTCCAGGACCGCCTCCACATACCCGATCGGATCGGGATCCAGGTCCGGGCAGCCGCCCACCACGGACGCACCCATCTTCAGCGCGTCCCGCAGCACGGCCAGCCCGTCGGCCCCGGCGACCCCGGTCAGCAGCCGAGGCATGGCCACGGCGGTCAGTTCCGTAAGCCCCCGCAGCGAGCGCCGGGCCTGCAGTACGGCGGTCAGCGCGCCGAGACCCTGGACGTCGCCCACGCGCACGTGTGCCCGCGCCGCGGTGGCCCCGTGCCCCAGCTGCAGCAACGCGGCCTCGGTGGCCCGGCGTTGGACGTCATGCGGGTCGTGGGAGGCGGGGCCGTCCCCGTCGGCCGAGAGGGCGGTGTCGCCGTGGATGTGCGGTTCGGCAGGGGCCGGCAGGAGCAGATAGCCGCTGAGATCCACACGTGCACCGCACGCACGCGTACCGCCCACCGCCAGGCTCCCCGCCGTACCGACCGCCTCGATCCGCCCGCCGCCGAGCCGTACGTCCACGGTGCGCCCATCGGTCAGCCGGGCCCCGCAGAGCAGGAGCGCCCCCGAATCACTCTGGCCCAGCGATCCCGAGGAACCCGAGAAACCAGAGGAACCCACGGGCCCTGGTGCGCCGGACGAAGACGAGGATGAAGCCGAAGACGACGAAGACGAAGACGAAGACGACGAGTGGGGCGGCTGCGGCTGGCTGTCGGGCATCGCGCTCCAGGGGCTGGCTCGGGACTGCGCAGGGGGACGCAAGATCACGCAGAGTGAGTCGAGCCTAGGGTGGCTATCCGCCCATCACAGGGAGGAGCGCAATAGTCGTACCGGTGTGGTCCGCCGTACGAAAGGGGCCTGGAGAGGCTGGTGGGAGGGCGGTCGGACGGGCCGCGGCGCACCCCGCCCCCACCGACCGGACAGGCCGGTACGGGGGCCGCGAAACGGATTTGGGTGAACGGCGGCGGACCGTGTAATGTCTTCATCGCTCGCCCCAATAGCTCAGTCGGCAGAGCGTCTCCATGGTAAGGAGAAGGTCTACGGTTCGATTCCGTATTGGGGCTCTGGTGTGTGAGGTTCCCGTCGCGAGGCGGGAACGGATCGCATCGCAGCGGTGTAGCTCAGTCGGTAGAGCAAGCGGCTCATAATCGCTGTGTCACCGGTTCAAGTCCGGTCACCGCTACTGACAGTAGCCGATTGCGGGGTCGGTCCTTCGATCGGCTACTCTTCTATGCGTTAAACCCGTCCCATCCGTTCGTCAAGGAGCACTCACGTGGCTGCCACCGACGTCCGCCCGAAGATCACGCTGGCCTGCGTGGAGTGCAAGGAGCGGAACTACATCACCAAGAAGAACCGGCGCAACAACCCGGACCGTCTTGAGATGAAGAAGCACTGCCCGCGTTGCAACGCGCACACCGCGCACCGCGAGACGCGATAAATCAGGCTCGTTCGCGAGGCCGCCCCCAACAGTCGGGGGCGGCCTCGCGTCGTTTGAGCCTCGGTTACCGACCGGTTCCGACTGATCACAAGTCACCGTCTACAGACCACCGGCAACAGCCACCGGCCACAAGCCGCCGGCCACAGACCACCGGCAACAGCCGCCGGGCCACCCCGCACACACCAGGCAGACACCAGCAGGAGGTAGCGAGCCATGGCGCTCGACCAGTCCTTCGTGGGGCGGAGCTACCCGCCCACCGACCCCTATGAGGTGGGCCGGGAGAAGATCCGCGAGTTCGCCGAGGCGGTGGGGGACACCAACCCCGCGTACACGGACCCGGAGGCGGCCAAGGCGCTCGGTCACCCCGACGTCATCGCCCCGCCGACCTTCGTGTTCTCCATCACCTTCAAGGCCGCCGGACAGGTCGTCCAGGACCCGCAACTCGGCCTGGACTACAGCCGCGTGGTGCACGGCGACCAGAAGTTCTCCTACGTCCGCCCGGTGCGGGCCGGCGACAGGCTCACCGTCACCTCCACCATCGAGGCGATCAAGTCCCTGGCCGGCAACGACATCCTCGACATCCGGGGCGAGGTCCACGACGAGGCGGGCGAGCACGTGGTGACCGCCTGGACGAAGCTGGTCGCGCGCGCGGCAGAGGAGGCGTGAGAGCAGGATGACGGCGAAGATCGCATACGACGACGTCGAGGTCGGCACCGAGCTGCCGGCCCAGTCCTTCCCCGTGACCCGCGCCGCGCTCGTCCAGTACGCGGGCGCCTCCGGTGACTTCAACCCCATCCACTGGAACGAGAAGTTCGCCAAGGAGGTGGGCCTCCCGGACGTCATCGCGCACGGCATGTTCACGATGGCCGAGGCGATCCGGGTGGTCACCGACTGGACCGGCGACCCGGGCGCGGTCGTCGAGTACGGGGTCCGCTTCACGAAGCCCGTAGTCGTCCCCAACGACGACCAGGGCGCCCTGATCGAGGTCAGCGCCAAGGTGGCCGCCAAGCTCGACGACAACACGGTCCGCGTGGACCTCACCGCGACGAGCGCCGGCCAGAAGGTGCTGGGCATGTCGCGGGCGGTCGTACGCCTGGCATGAGGCACACGCGCGTGCCGCCCGCATGCGCCGATGCCGCAAACGCGCCTGCCGCAAACGCGCGTGCCGCACACGCGCGTGCCGCGAGTAAGGGGCGCCCCTCCATTGAGGACACATGGAGGACGCCCCTTACCCCAGAAAGCCTTCTGAACGAGTCGCACATCCCCGCCCCCGACCCCCTTGACGAAGTTAGTGATTGAGTACTAACTTCTCCTCATGGCCAGGATGAGCGCAGAAGAGCGACGCGAGAGCGTCATCCGCGCGGCGACCGCCGAGTTCGCCCGCGGGGGCTACTACGGCACCTCGACCGAGGCGATCGCCAAGCGGGTGGGTGTCTCGCAGCCGTACCTCTTCCGGCTCTTCCCGGGCAAGAAGGCGATCTTCCTCGCCGCCGCCCAGCGGTGTGTGGAGGACACCATCCGCACGTTCGAGGAGGCGGCCAAGGGGCTGGAGGGCGAGGAAGCCGTCCAGGCCATGGCCAACGCGTACACCAAGGTCATCGCCGAGCAGCCCGAGCGGCTGCTGATGCAGATGCAGATGTACGTCACCGTGGCCGCCGCCGAGCAGGCCGGCGACCACGAGCTCGGCGAGGAGGTGCGGGCGGGCTGGATGCGCCTGTGGGACACGGTTCACGTGCCGCTGGGCGCGGACGTCAGCGAGACGACGACGTTCCTCGCGTACGGCATGCTCATCAACTGCCTGGTGGCCATGGGCTTCCCGCCCGAGCACAGAGTGTGGGAGGGCCTCTATCCGGAGGCGCAGCTCAAGGGTCGCCTGGAGAAGTAGCCCGAGCGGAAGGTGCGCACCAAGGCTCCTTCTTGCCCGCAAAACTTAGTGATCAATAACTAATCAAAACCACCACCACAAACCCTCTGGGGGAGCGATGTCCGAGCAGCAGAGCGCACCACATCGTCGCGGGGGAACCGTCTGGGCCCTCGTCATCACCAGCGTCGCCGGATTCATGGCGGCCCTCGATAACCTGGTAGTCACCACCGCCCTCCCCTCGATCCGCAAGGACCTCGGCGGAGCCCTGGGCGACCTGGAGTGGACGGTCAGCGCCTACACCCTCACCTTCGCCGTCCTCCTCATGTTCGGCGCGGCCCTGGGCGACCGCTTCGGCAGGCGCCGTATGTTCCTCGTCGGCCTCACCGTCTTCACCGGCGCTTCCGCCGCGGCCGCCATGGCCACCGGCATCGACTCCCTGATCGCGGCCCGCGCCGTCCAGGGCGTCGGCGCGGCGATCATGATGCCGCTCACCCTCACCCTGCTCACCGCCGCCGTCCCGGCCGCCAGGCGCGGCATGGCCTACGGCATCTGGGGCGCCGTCAACGGACTCGCCGTGGCCTCCGGCCCCCTTATCGGCGGCAGCCTCACCGAGCACGTCTCCTGGCACTGGATCTTCTGGCTCAACGTCCCGCTGGGCATCGCGGTCCTGCCCCTGGCCCGCCTCCGCCTGAGCGAGTCGTACGGCACCGGTGCCCCCCTGGACATCCCCGGCACCCTCCTCGCCAGCGGCGGCCTCTTCGGCATCGTCTACGGCCTGGTCCGCGGCCCGGCGGACGGGTGGACCAGCCCCCTGGTCCTCACCGGCCTCTTCGCGGGCACCGCGCTCCTGACCGCCTTCGTCCTCTACAGCCTGCGCGCCAAGAACCCGATGCTCCCGATGCGCCTGTTCCGCTCCCGGGCCTTCTCCGGCATCAACGCGGCGAGCCTCCTGATGTTCCTCGGCATGTTCGGCTCGATCTTCCTGCTCAGCCAGTTCATGCAGGGTGTGCTCGGCTACTCGCCCACCGAGGCGGGACTGCGGATGCTGCCCTGGACCGGCATGCCGATGCTGGTGGCCCCCATCGCCGGCATCCTCTCGGACCGCATCGGCGGCCGCCCCGTAGTGGCGACCGGCCTCTTCCTCCAGGCCCTCGGCCTCGGCTGGATGGCGACCGTCGTCACGCCGGGCGTCTCCTACGCCACGCAGCTGCCCGCCCTGATCGTCAGCGGCATCGGCATGGGCCTCTTCTTCGCCCCCGCCTCCAACCTGGTCATGTCCAGCGTCCGTCCCAAGGAACAGGGCATAGCCTCCGGCGCGAACAACGCGCTGCGCGAGGTGGGCGGTGCGCTGGGTATCGCCATCATGTCCTCGATCTTCTCGTCGCAGGGCGGCTACGCCAGCGCCCAGACCTTCGTGGACGGCCTGCAGCCGGCTCTGGTCACCGGCTCGGCAGTCGTCGCCGCGGCCGCCGTGGCGACCCTGCTGATCCCGAGGAGGGGCCGGGCCCACACCACGACCCCGACCCCGTCGGCGGAAGCAGCCCCGGAGTTGGAAACCGTCTGACCCAAGAGAGGCATGGGCCCCGTCCTCCGGGACGGGGCCCATGCCTGCCCGCGGGCCATCGCGCCCGCACCGGCGCAACGGTGAGGAGGGGACGTGGCGGGGGGTGTCCGCCCGCAGCGTCGGGCGTCCGCGGACGGCACTGCCGTAGAAACAGAACCGCCCGACCGAGGAGGGGCACCCCCCGCCGCGGCACCGACCCCCGACGGCGAGCAGTGCGCGACGCAAGCCCCCACCGAACCCGCGCGGGCCGCCGCAGGCATACCCTTGGGCCCGTGCAGGAACGACACGACGCCCCCCTCGCCCCGCTCACCACCTTCCGCCTCGGAGGCCCGGCCAAGCGCCTGATCACCGCCACCACCGACGCCGAAGTGATCTCAGCGGTCCGCGAGGCCGACGCCGCCCGGACGCCCCTCCTGCTGATCGGCGGCGGCTCCAACCTCGTCATCGCCGACAAGGGCTTCGACGGCACCGCCCTCCGCATCGCCACCACCGGCTACGAACTGCACGGCACGACCCTCGAACTCGCCGCCGGCGAAGTATGGACCGACGCCGTCGCCCGCACCGTCGACGCCGGCCTGGCCGGCGTCGAGTGCCTGGCCGGCATCCCGGGCTCCGCCGGCGCGACCCCCATCCAGAACGTCGGCGCCTACGGCCAGGAGGTCTCCTCCACCATCACGGAGGTCATCGCCTACGACCGCCGCACCGCCGAAACGGTGACCCTCACCAACGAGGACTGCGTCTTCTCCTACCGCCACAGCCGCTTCAAGGCCGACCCCGAGCGCTACGTCGTCCTGCGCGTCCGCTTCCAGCTCGAAGACGCCGACGGCCTCTCGGCACCGATCAAGTACGCCGAGACGGCCCGCGCCCTGGGCGTGGAGCCCGGCGACCGCGTCCCCCTGGCGGAGGCCCGCGACACCGTACTGAAGCTGCGCGCCGGCAAGGGGATGGTCCTGGACCCCGAGGACCACGACACCTGGTCTGCCGGCTCGTTCTTCACCAACCCGATCCTCACGGACGACCAGTTCGCCGAGTTCCACGCGCGCGTGCGGGCCCACTTGGGCGAGGGCGCCGAACCGCCCGCCTACCCGGCGGGAGAGGGCCACACCAAGACCTCGGCGGCCTGGCTGATCGACAAGGCGGGCTTCACCAAGGGCTACGGCACCGGCCCGGCCCGCATCTCCACCAAGCACACCCTCGCCCTCACCAACCGCGGCGGCGCCACCACCGAGGACCTGCTGTCCCTCGCCCGCGAGGTCGTCACCGGCGTCCGCGAGACCTTCGGCATCACGCTGGTCAACGAGCCCGTGACGGTGAACGTCAGCTTGTAGCGCCCCGCCCAGCACACCGCCCCCGACCCCTAATACGCGCCCCGGCACGCCCCTCGGCCCCTAGTACGCCACCCCGACCCCCTCCTTCACCGTCCCCGGGTCATCGATCATGCCCAGCATCGCGTGAGCGACGTCCGCCCGCGCGATGAACCGCCCCCGCCGCGGGAAGCCGCCGACGACGACCCGGTACGAGCCGGTGAGGGGCTTGTCCTGGAGCCGCGGTGGCCGCACGGACGTCCAGTCCGTGCCGCTGCGAGCCAACTCGTCCTCCATCTCGCGCAGGTCGGCGTAGACGTCCTTGAGCACCGCCGAGACGATCCCGCGCATCCCGCGGTCGAGAAGGCCGTCGCCCTCCGGCTCGGGCCCCACCGGGGCCGCGCTGACCACGACCACCCGGCGCACGCCCTCGACCTCCATGGCCCGCAGGACCGTACGGGTGAGCCGGGCCGCGACCCCGGCGTCCTTGCGGCTGCGGGCACCCAGACCGGAGAGGACCGCGTCCCGGCCGGCGACCGCGGGGCGTACCGCCTCCGGGTCGGTGAGGTCGGCGCGGAAGACCTCCAGGCCGGTACCGGTCACCTCCAGCCGGGCCGGGTCCCGCACCACGGCCGTGACCCGGTGGCCCGCGGCGAGCGCCTGCCGGACGATTTCCTGCCCGATTCCCCCGGTGGCGCCGAAAACGGTGAGATTCATCGATCCACTCCCACTCCTACAGACCAGTGGGTGAGTATTCACTCACCCCTTCACCCTCCAGAGTGAGTAAGTACTCACCCACTAGTCAAGAACCGTTGGACAAGGCATGCGATCCTTGGGCGCCATGCACCAGAAACCGGCCCGCGCCCGCATCCTCGACGCCGCTCACGAGCTCATGCTCACCGTCGGGCTGGCCCGCGCCACCACCAAGGAGATCGCCAGGGCGGCCGACTGCTCCGAGGCCGCGCTCTACAAGCACTTCAGCAGCAAGGAGGAGCTGTTCATCGAGGTCCTGCGCGAACGGCTCCCAGGACTGGGCCCGCTGCTGCACGCCCTCACCGCCGAGCCGGGCCGGCACACCCTCGAGGAGAACCTCACCGAGATCGCCCGGCAGGCGGCCCTGTTCTACGAGCAGAGCTTCCCGATCGCGGCCTCCCTCTACGCCGAGACCCAGCTCAAGAAGCGCCACGACGACGCGATGCGGCAGATGGGATCCGGTGCGCACAAGCCCATCGAGGGCCTCGACGCCTACCTCCGCGCCGAACAGGCGGCCGGCCGCGTCCACCCCGACGCGGACACCTTCGCGGCCGCCTCCCTCCTCCTGGGCGCCTGCGCACAGCGCGCCTTCGCCTACGCCGCCACGAGCGACGGGCAGCCGCCCCCCGTGGACGACTTCGCCCGGCGCATGGCCCGCACGGTGCTGAGCGGAATCGCCGCGTGCGACTGAGGCTGCGCGAGTTCCGGCCGAGGACCGGCCCGTACGAGCACCGGATCGTCCAGCCCTGGCAGCCCCTGCGGCACACGTTTCTGAGCCCGCCGGAGCCGATCGGGCTGCTGCTGGGCGACCACGACGGGCTCAATCGGCTCGCGGGCCTGTTCTCCTTCGCCGCCTACTCCCGCCACACGATCGTCCACGTGCCCCTGCGCGAGGGGGTCCCGCCGGACGAGGGCTGGGGCCGCCCGGTCGACCTCGTCCTCGCCCACCACGCCCTCGGTCTGCGCCCCGCTCGATGGCCCGAACTGCGCCGGAAGCTGCGCCACGGCACCGCGACCGCGCTGACCGCCCGCACGGACGAGGCGCGTACGGACCGGGACGCCGCACGATGGCGCGAACGCCGGGAACGGGCGGACTTCCGCGAGGAGTTGCGGCACGCCACGCACGCCGACACGTTCTTCCTCTTCGGCGGCCGTGACGTCTTCGCGCAGAGCGCCACCTCCTTCGCTCACGCGGCGGGCTGGGGCCCGCGCCACAAGAACGTGGTCGAAGGACGATCGGCGCTGATGGCGGAACTGCCGGCACTGGTCCAGTCACCCGGCGGCGGCCACCCCCAGGACGTCCTGATCTGCTTCAAGCCCTATCCGCCGTACGCCCACTTCAGGCGCCCGGGCCGCTGAGCCAGTCGTCCACCCCCGTCAGCAGCCGCGCCCGCACGGGTTCCGGCGCCGCCGAGGCCCGTACCGACTGCCGGGCCAGTTCCGCCAACTCCTCGTCCGTGAAGCCGTGATGGCGTCGCGCGATCTCGTACTGCGCGGCCAGCCGGGAACCGAACAGCAGCGGGTCGTCGGCGCCCAGCGCCATCGGTACACCGGCCTCGAAGAACGTCCGCAGCGGCACGTCCTCGGGCTTCTCGTACACCCCCAGAGCCACGTTCGAGGCCGGGCACACCTCGCACGTGACCCCCCGCTCCGCGAGCCGCTTCAACAGCCGCGGATCCTCCGCCGCCCGCACCCCGTGCCCGATCCGGTCGGCGTGCAGGTCGTCCAGACAGTCCCGCACCGACGCGGGCCCGGTCAGCTCGCCCCCGTGCGGAGCCGACAGCAGACCGCCCTCCCGCGCGATGTGGAAGGCACGGTCGAAGTCCCGGGCCATGCCCCGCCGTTCGTCGTTCGACAGCCCGAACCCGACGACGCCCCGCTCGGCGTACCGCACCGCGAGCCGGGCCAGCGTGCGCGCGTCCAGCGGATGCTTCATCCGGTTGGCGGCGACGAGCACGCGCATGCCCAGACCCGTCTCCCGCGAGGTCGTCTCCACAGCGTCCAGGATGATCTCGAGCGCCGGAATCAGCCCGCCCAGCCGCGGCGCGTACGACGTCGGATCGACCTGGATCTCCAGCCACCCGGCCCCGTCCCGGACGTCCTCCTCCGCTGCCTCCCGGACCAGCCGCTGTATGTCCTCGGGCTCTCTGAGACACGACCGCGCGGCGTCGTACAGGCGCTGGAAGCGGAACCAGCCCCGCTCGTCCGTGGCCCGCAGCTTCGGCGGCTCCCCGCTGATCAGTGCCTCGCTCAGCGTCTCGGGCAGTCGCACGCCGTACTTGTCGGCCAGTTCCAGGACGGTCCCCGGCCGCATCGACCCGGTGAAGTGCAGATGCAGATGGGCCTTGGGCAGCTCAGAGAGATCACGTACACGCTCCATTCCAGGATCCTGCCGTACGTCGTCGCCGTACTGGTAGCGGAATCCCCGAACGTGGTCTTGCTCGCACAAAGCAACGGGCCCCCTCAAGCCGAGGGGGCCCGTGCACAGCGGCGACGCGTCAGTCCTGCGCCTCCGCCAGGAGCTTCTGGATCCGGCTGACGCCCTCGACGAGATCCTCGTCACCGAGCGCGTACGACAGCCGCAGATACCCGGGCGTGCCGAACGCCTCACCCGGGACGACCGCGACCTCGGCCTCCTCCAGGATCAGCGCGGCCAGCTCGACGGTGTCCTGCGGCCGCTTGCCGCGGATCTCCTTGCCGAGCAGCGCCTTCACCGAGGGGTAGGCGTAGAAGGCGCCCTCCGGCTCGGGGCACAGCACGCCGTCGATCTCGTTGAGCATCCGCACGATCGTCTTGCGGCGCCGGTCGAAGGCCTCGCGCATCGTGGCCACGGCCTCCAGGTCGCCGGAGACGGCGGCGAGGGCGGCGACCTGTGCGACGTTCGACACGTTCGACGTGGCGTGCGACTGCAGGTTGGTCGCGGCCTTGACCACGTCCTTCGGGCCGATGACCCAGCCCACGCGCCAGCCGGTCATGGCGTACGTCTTCGCCACACCGTTGACCACGACGCACTTGTCGCGCAGCTCGGGCAGCAGCGCGGGCAGGGAGACGGCGGTCGCGTCGCCGTACACCAGGTGCTCGTAGATCTCGTCGGTCAGCACCCACAGGCCGTGCTCGACGGCCCAGCGGCCGATCGCCTCGGTCTCGGCCTCGGTGTATACCGCACCGGTCGGGTTGGAGGGGGAGACGAAGAGGACGACCTTGGTGTTCTCCGTGCGGGCCGCCTCCAGCTGCTCGACGGAGACCCGGTAGCCGGTCGTCTCGTCGGCGACGACCTCCACCGGGACACCGCCGGCCAGCCGGATCGACTCGGGGTACGTCGTCCAGTACGGCGCGGGGACGATGACCTCGTCGCCCGGGTCGAGGATCGCGGCGAAGGCCTCGTAGATGGCCTGCTTGCCGCCGTTGGTGACCAGGATCTGCGATACGTCGGGCTCCCAGCCGGAGTCGCGCAGCGTCTTCGCGGCGATCGCGGCCTTCAGCTCGGGCAGACCGCCGGCCGGCGTGTACCGGTGGTACTTCGGGTTCTTGCAGGCCTCGACGGCCGCCTCGACGATGTAGTCCGGGGTCGGGAAGTCGGGCTCACCGGCGCCGAAGCCGATCACCGGACGCCCGGCGGCCTTGAGTGCCTTGGCCTTGGCGTCCACGGCGAGGGTGGCGGACTCGGAGATCGCGCCGACTCGGGCGGAGACCCGGCGCTCGGTGGGAGGGGTTGCAGGGCTCATGGGGCCCATCGTTCCAGACCGGAAACATGGCGGGCACGCGGGTTTCACAGACTGAACATCCAGGGGTCGGTCACTGAACACCCGTCCGGAATCATGCGGTGGCCTGGGTGATCTTCCGCAGGTTCTGCGGTGATCTTCCGCCGTCAACGCCCCCACGGGCGCTTTCTGTTCGACGGAGCGCTCCAGACCACGTACACTCTCACCTCGTTGGCCATCAGCTGCCGCGCCGCAAGCGGTGCACACCGAGCACCCGGTCGGATGCGGTACGTTGGGGGACACACAAAGGGTCGTAGCTCAATTGGTAGAGCACCGGTCTCCAAAACCGGCGGTTGGGGGTTCAAGTCCCTCCGGCCCTGCTACACACACCTTCACCAGGTGTGCGCATGTACGTACAGCAACGCACCGCCGTGCGGCTCAGACCGGGCGCGGCACGGCCACGACCCGGGAACAGGTGAGGACGAATGGCGGACGCCGTGGGCTCCATCGACACGCCTGATGCCCAGGACGAGGCACAGGAGACGAAGAAGGCCCGCAAGGGTGGCAAGCGGGCCAAGAAGGGTCCGCTCAAGAGGCTTGCCCTTTTCTACCGGCAGGTCGTCGCCGAGCTTCGCAAGGTCGTCTGGCCGACGCGTAACCAGCTGACGTCGTACACCACCGTGGTGATCTTCTTCGTCGCCATCATGATCGCTCTGGTGACCGTGATTGACTATGGACTCAGCCACGCCGCCAAGTACGTCTTCGGCTGAGCCGACTGCGAAGGGCGCCGTGGTTACCGGCGCCCCTTTCGCGTGTTCCACCCCTATGTATCCAGGAAGAAGCAGCCACCGTGTCTGAGCAGAACCTGAACGACGCCATCGAGCCCGACGAGTCTGTCGACGACGAGCTCGACATCGTCGAGGGCGCGGACGAGCAGGACGAGTTCGAGGCTGCCGAGGCAGAGCTGGGGGAGGCCGCCGAGGAGGAAGCCGTCCACGTCGTGGACGAGGACGAGGACTCGGAGGCCGACGAGGACGTTGAGGAAGCCGCCGTCGAGGAGGAGACCGAGCCGGTCGACCCCGTCGAGGCCCTCCGCGAGGAGCTGCGCACGCTGCCCGGCGAGTGGTACGTCATCCACACCTACGCCGGCTACGAGAACCGCGTGAAGACCAACCTGGAGCAGCGCGCCGTCTCGCTGAACGTCGAGGACTACATCTTCCAGGCCGAGGTGCCGCAGGAAGAGGTCGTCCAGATCAAGAACGGCGACCGCAAGACGATCAAGCAGAACAAGCTGCCGGGTTACGTCCTGGTCCGCATGGACCTGACGAACGAGTCCTGGGGCGTCGTCCGCAACACCCCCGGTGTCACCGGCTTCGTCGGCAACGCCTACGACCCGTACCCGCTGACCCTGGACGAGATCGTCAAGATGCTCGCCCCGGAGGCCGAGGAGAAGGCCGCCCGCGAGGCCGCCGAGGCCGAGGGCAAGCCGGCTCCGCAGCGCAAGGTCGAGGTCCAGGTGCTGGACTTCGAGGTGGGCGACTCGGTCACCGTCACGGACGGCCCGTTCGCAACGCTGCAGGCGACCATCAACGAGATCAACCCGGACTCGAAGAAGGTCAAGGGTCTCGTCGAGATCTTCGGTCGCGAGACGCCGGTCGAGCTGTCCTTCGACCAGATCCAGAAGAACTAGCCTCCGCCGCACAGAGCTTCCGAGCAGGTCAGGCGATCGCTCGCACGATCGCCTGACCTGCTCGGTTTTTGGCCGCGCATCTATACCCGTTATCGTTGTGCGGTATGCCTGCGTTCGGGTGCTCCCCGTAGGCAGGCAGGACCCGAACCGAAAGGACCCGGAGAGTAATGCCTCCCAAGAAGAAGAAGGTCACGGGGCTCATCAAGCTCCAGATCAACGCCGGTGCGGCGAACCCCGCCCCGCCGGTCGGCCCCGCGCTCGGTCAGCACGGCGTCAACATCATGGAGTTCTGCAAGGCGTACAACGCCGCGACCGAGTCGCAGCGTGGCTGGGTCATCCCGGTGGAGATCACGGTCTACGAGGACCGTTCCTTCACCTTCGTGACCAAGACGCCGCCGGCCGCGAAGATGATCCTCAAGGCCGCGGGTGTCGAGAAGGGCTCCGGCGAGCCGCACAAGACCAAGGTCGCCAAGATCACCGAGGCGCAGGTCCGCGAGATCGCCCAGACCAAGCTTCCCGACCTCAACGCCAACGACCTGGACGCCGCGTCGAAGATCATCGCCGGCACCGCCCGTTCCATGGGCATCACGGTCGAGGGCTGAGCCCCAACCCCCCAGCAGCAGAAGTGGAAGGGCCTGCTCGGCCCGCACCACGACTCCTCAAGAACACACAGGAGCAGTAGTGAGCAAGCGCAGCAAGTCTCTCCGCGCTGCGGACGCCAAGGTCGACCGGGAGAAGCTCTACGCCCCGCTCGAGGCCGTCCGTCTCGCCAAGGAGACCTCCACGACCAAGTTCGACGGCACCGTCGAGGTCGCCTTCCGCCTGGGTGTCGACCCGCGCAAGGCCGACCAGATGGTCCGTGGCACCGTGAACCTCCCGCACGGCACCGGTAAGACCGCCCGGGTCCTGGTCTTCGCGACCGGTGACCGTGCCGAGGCCGCGCGTGCCGCGGGCGCCGACATCGTCGGTGCCGACGAGCTGATCGACGAGGTCTCGAAGGGCCGCCTGGACTTCGACGCCGTCGTCGCCACCCCGGACCTCATGGGCAAGGTCGGCCGCCTCGGCCGTGTGCTCGGTCCCCGTGGTCTCATGCCGAACCCCAAGACCGGCACCGTGACCCCGGACGTGGCGAAGGCCGTCAACGACATCAAGGGCGGCAAGATCGAGTTCCGCGTCGACAAGCACTCGAACCTGCACTTCATCATCGGCAAGACGTCGTTCGACGACGACAAGCTGGTGGAGAACTACGGCGCCGCGCTGGAGGAGATCCTCCGTCTGAAGCCGTCCGCCGCCAAGGGTCGCTACATCAAGAAGGCCGCGGTCTCCACCACCATGGGCCCCGGCATCCCGGTCGACCCGAACCGCACCCGCAACCTCCTCGTCGAGGAGGACCCGGCCGCGGTCTGAGCCTGAGGCTCACCCCAGTCGGACGACGGGCCCCGCACCTGCCCAGGTGCGGGGCCCGTCCCCTTTTGCGGTACACGCGCGCATGCCCTGGGTTAGCGTGCGAGCAGGGCGATCGCACAGGGGTGGGACGTATGACGAGCACGACCGTGCGCCACGCGGCCCTGACGGCCGCGGCGGTGCTCGCGCTCTCCGCGACGGCCGCGTGCACCTCCTCCGGGCCTTCCGGGCAGGACGAGCCGTCCCGCAAGGCCACGGTCCCCGCCGCCGTCATCACCGCCCTGCGCGGCGCCGAACGCTCCACCGACCGGGCCGAGTCGGCCAGGGTCCGCTCCACCACGACCCTGGGCGCCGAGCTGTCGATGACGGCGGACGGCGTCCTCGCCTGGAGCGACGGCACGACCGGCACGGTCACCATCACCTACACCAGCGGCACCACCGCCGACCTCATGCGCCGTCTCGGCACGACCTCCATGGAGGCCCGCTATCTGCCGGACGCCTACTACGCGCGCATGGGCGAGAAGTTCGCCCGGCAGGCCGGCGGCAGGCACTGGATCCGGTACGGCTACGACGATCTCGACGTACTCGGCGGCGGCTCCGGCGCCGAGCTGAAGAACCAGATGCGGTCCACCACGCCCAACCAGTCCGTGAAGCTCCTGCTGGCCTCCGGGGATGTGCGCGAGGTCGGCGAGGAGAAGGTGCGCGGCGAGCACACCACGCACTACGCCGGCACCGTACGTGTCGCGGACCTCGCCGCCGGGGAGCTCAGGAAGCAGCTCACCGAGGCCGGCGTCGACAGCGAGAGCGTCGACATCTGGGTCGACAACCGGAACCTGCTGGTCAAGAAGGTCGAGCGGGGCCGGACGGCGAGCGGCGCCTACACCCAAACCGCGTACTACAGCGACTACGGCGTGCGGGTCTCGACGGCCCGGCCGCCGACGGGGGACACCGAGGACTTCAGGCAGTTGCTGAGGAAACAGGGGCTCGCTCCTGAAGCGTGACGATATTCGGGAGCACTTTGCACTCCCTTGGGGATAGGCTCACGGCACACCTGTGTATCGACCATGTGTTCCATGTGTTCGGTGTGTTCCATGTGTTCCTTTTGGGGGGAATCAATGATGTCTGCTGTACGTGGTTCTGTGCGCCGCCGGGCGACGGGGGCCGGGCTCGCCGCCCTGCTGCTCGCCGGGGGAGCGGTTGCCTGCGGCGGGAAGGGCGACCAGTCGCCGGAGATGACGCCGGCGGCGGCGGTGGCCAAGGCCGCGAAGAACACGCAGGACATCACGTCCCTGCGCTACCGCATGAAGGGCCAGTACCCGGAGCAGGGGCAGATCACGGCCGAGGCCTCCATGCGGCTCAAGCCCACCGTGGCGATGAGCATGAAGATGAACGTGCCCTCCCAGGGCGCCGAGGGCGCGGCGGAGATCCGGCTCGTCGACAAGGCCATGTACATCGGCGGCAACCCCGAGATGGCCAAGGAGATGGACGGCAAGACCTGGCTCAAGTTCGACCTGTCCGCCCTCGGCGACAAGCAGCTCGGCGCGGGCGCGGCGGGCGCCGGCCAGGCCGAGCAGAACCCGGCTGCCGAGTCCGGCTTCCTCACCGGGGCCAAGGACGTGAAGAAGGTCGGCACCGAGACCGTCGACGGTGTGGAGACCACCCACTACCGGGGCACCGTCACCCTCGACGAGCTCAGGGCCTCCCTCAAGAAGGAGAGCAAGGACGTCCGCGAGCAGCGCGAGAAGAGCCTCCAGCAGTACGAGAAGCTCGGCGTCGACACGATGACGATGGACATGTGGGTCGACGGCCAGGACCGCACCAAGCAGTTCCGGATGAAGGGCCAGGCCGACAAGGGCCCGCTCGACATGACCATCACCTTCGTCGACTACAACAAGCCGGTCGCCGTCACCGCCCCGCCGGCCAAGGACGTCGCCGACCTGGCCGAGATGATGAAGGACGCCCAGGGCTGAGCCGTACGACCGGATTTGCCTCACGGCGATCCGGTCCCGTACTCTCCTACAGAAGCCAAAGACCGCTGGTCGTTGCCGTGCGCTCGGAAGAGGGCCCGGTGGCCGAAGGATCCGCTGAACCGCGGACGACCCGCGCAGGTGACTGTGGAAGTGCTCCCGGACCGCCCCTGACCATGGGGTCGCCCGGTCGAGCTACGCCCCGTGCGCCTGCGCCGGGGCGTTTCGCTTTCCCCAGCCCCTTCCGAGCGGTCGTCATCACCCGGAAGGAGGCCGACGCTCTATGGCAAGGCCCGACAAGGCTGCCGCGGTAGCCGAGCTGACGGAGCAGTTCCGCAGCTCGAGTGCCGCCGTGCTGACCGAGTACCGGGGTCTCACCGTGGCGCAGCTCAAGACGCTGCGCCGCTCGCTCGGTGAGAACGCCCAGTACGCCGTGGTGAAGAACACGCTGACCAAGATTGCGGCCAACGAGGCCGGGATCACGACGCTCGACGACCTGTTCAACGGTCCGACGGCGGTCGCCTTCGTCACCGGTGACCCGGTGGAGTCGGCGAAGGGTCTTCGTGACTTCGCCAAGGACAACCCGAACCTCGTCATCAAGGGCGGTGTCCTTGACGGCAAGGCTCTGTCCGCCGACGAGATCAAGAAGCTTGCGGACCTCGAGTCCCGCGAGGTTCTGCTCGCCAAGCTGGCGGGCGCCCTGAAGGGCAAGCAGACGCAGGCTGCACAGCTCTTCCAGGCGCTTCCGACGAAGCTCGTCCGCACCGTGGACGCGCTGCGCGCCAAGCAGGACGAGCAGGGCGGTGCCGAGTAACTCGGCTCGCATCATGACCGCCGCCTGAGGCAGCCCGCCGCAGGCAGTGGTCGTAGCGGGCCGAACGTACGCCCGCCATACATGTACATCCGGCACCAGCCGAAATTAGTGGAAGGAAAGCCATCGTGGCTCTCACCCAGGACGAACTGCTCGCCGAGTTCGAGGGCATGACCCTCATCCAGCTCTCCGAGTTCGTGAAGGCGTTCGAGGAGAAGTTCGACGTCACCGCCGCCGCCGCGGCCGTCGTCGCCGCCCCCGCTGCCGGCGGTGCCGCCGGTGGTGCCGAGGCCGTCGAGGAGAAGGACGAGTTCGACGTCATCCTCACCGGCGCCGGCGACAAGAAGATCCAGGTCATCAAGGTCGTGCGTGAGCTGACCTCCCTCGGCCTGAAGGAGGCCAAGGACCTGGTCGACGGTGCGCCGAAGCCGGTTCTGGAGAAGGTCAACAAGGAAGCCGCCGACAAGGCCGCCGAGTCCCTCAAGGGCGCCGGTGCCTCCGTCGAGGTCAAGTAAGACCTCTCGGGTCCGCCAGGATCCACGCGTGCCGCAGCCGTCGTAACAGAGGGCTGTAACGCTCAAGCACCGAAGAGCGATCATCCATCCGGGTGGTCGCTCTTCGGCGTTCCTGGGGGCGCGGCCACGGTCACCTTGCGGGCTCGCATGCGAGGGGTATGGTGATCTTCGTCGTGTCTCCCGGAACTCCGGTTCGGGCAAGGGGGCCTTGACGAACCGCACGCAGCGCGCAATTCTCAGGACGCGTCGCCAGAACGGTCCGAATCCGAGGCATGGATCGGCGACGAAGAGGGCAGTATCAACGTGCGTTGAGGGCAGGCATGCCGAGGGCGTTGAGGACAACGAGGGTCTCAGAAAAGCGGGGCTGGACATCAGTGCGCCAAGTGGCTACACTGACCCTTTGCGCTGCCTGTTAGCTGTCCCCTGCCCGTCACCAGGGGTCTGCCCTCGCCTCAGCATTGTCGACCGGATCATCTCTGACCTGGCCTTTTGCCAGATCTGGAAGAGCCTGTCGTGGTGCGGTGGCAAGGGGCCGGGGAGCGCGTAGTGAGTCCGAGCCCTCGGAAGGACCCCCTCTTGGCCGCCTCGCGCACTGCCTCGACCGCGAATACGAACAACGGCGCCAGCACCGCCCCGCTGCGCATCTCTTTTGCAAAGATCAAGGAGCCTCTCGAGGTTCCCAACCTGCTCGCGCTGCAGACCGAGAGCTTTGACTGGCTGCTCGGAAACACCGCTTGGCAGAGTCGGGTCGAGGAGGCTCTGGAGTCCGGTCAGGACGTCCCCACCAAGTCCGGTCTGGAGGAGATCTTCGAGGAGATCTCCCCGATCGAGGACTTCTCCGGGTCGATGTCGCTGACGTTCCGCGACCACCGTTTCGAGCCGCCGAAGAACAGCATCGACGAGTGCAAGGAGCGCGACTTCACGTACGCGGCCCCGCTCTTCGTCACGGCCGAGTTCACCAACAACGAGACCGGCGAGATCAAGTCCCAGACGGTCTTCATGGGCGACTTCCCGCTCATGACCAACAAGGGCACCTTCGTCATCAACGGCACCGAGCGTGTCGTGGTGTCGCAGCTGGTCCGCTCGCCCGGTGTCTACTTCGACTCCACCATCGACAAGACGTCCGACAAGGACATCTTCTCCGCCAAGATCATCCCCTCCCGGGGTGCCTGGCTGGAGATGGAGATCGACAAGCGCGACATGGTCGGTGTCCGTATCGACCGCAAGCGCAAGCAGTCCGTCACCGTTCTCCTGAAGGCTCTCGGCTGGACGACCGAGCAGATCCTCGAGGAGTTCGGCGAGTACGAGTCGATGCGCGCCACCCTGGAGAAGGACCACACCCAGGGCCAGGACGACGCGCTGCTCGACATCTACCGCAAGCTGCGTCCGGGCGAGCCCCCCACGCGTGAGGCCGCGCAGACGCTGCTCGAGAACCTGTACTTCAACCCCAAGCGCTACGACCTCGCCAAGGTCGGCCGCTACAAGGTCAACAAGAAGCTGGGTGCGGACGCCCCGCTGGACGCGGGCATCCTGACCGTCGAGGACATCATCTCGACGATCAAGTACCTGGTGAAGCTGCACGCCGGCGAGACCGAGACCGCCGGGGACAACGGCGACACGATCGTCGTCGAGACCGACGACATCGACCACTTCGGCAACCGTCGTCTGCGCAGCGTCGGCGAGCTCATCCAGAACCAGGTCCGCACGGGTCTGGCCCGGATGGAGCGCGTCGTGCGCGAGCGCATGACGACCCAGGACGTCGAGGCGATCACGCCGCAGACCCTGATCAACATCCGGCCGGTCGTCGCCTCCATCAAGGAGTTCTTCGGCACCAGCCAGCTGTCGCAGTTCATGGACCAGAACAACCCGCTGTCGGGTCTCACCCACAAGCGCCGTCTGTCGGCCCTTGGTCCCGGTGGTCTCTCCCGTGAGCGGGCCGGCTTCGAGGTCCGTGACGTGCACCCCTCGCACTACGGCCGCATGTGCCCGATCGAGACCCCTGAAGGCCCGAACATCGGTCTGATCGGCTCGCTCGCCTCCTACGGCCGCGTCAACGCGTTCGGTTTCGTCGAGACCCCGTACCGCAAGGTCGTCGACGGCCAGGTCACCGACGAGGTGGACTACCTGACCGCCGACGAGGAGGACCGCTTCGTCATCGCGCAGGCCAACGCCACGCTCAACGACGACATGCGGTTCGCCGAGGCCCGGGTGCTCGTCCGCCGCCGTGGCGGCGAGGTCGACTACGTCGCCGGTGACGACGTGCACTACATGGACGTCTCGCCGCGCCAGATGGTGTCGGTCGCGACCGCCATGATCCCGTTCCTCGAGCACGACGACGCCAACCGTGCCCTCATGGGCGCGAACATGATGCGCCAGGCCGTGCCGCTGATCAAGAGCGAGGCCCCGCTCGTCGGCACCGGCATGGAGTACCGCTCCGCGGTCGACGCCGGCGACGTGGTCAAGGCCGAGAAGGCCGGTGTGGTCCAGGAGGTCTCCGCGGACTACATCACCACCGCCAACGACGACGGCACGTACATCACCTACCGGCTGGCCAAGTTCGCCCGCTCCAACCAGGGCACCTCGGTCAACCAGAAGGTCATCGTCAACGAGGGCGACCGGATCATCGAGGGCCAGGTCCTGGCCGACGGTCCGGCCACCCAGAACGGCGAGATGGCGCTCGGCAAGAACCTGCTGGTCGCGTTCATGCCGTGGGAGGGTCACAACTACGAGGACGCGATCATCCTGTCGCAGCGCCTCGTGCAGGACGACGTCCTTTCCTCGATCCACATCGAGGAGCACGAGGTCGACGCCCGTGACACCAAGCTCGGCCCCGAGGAGATCACCCGGGACATCCCGAACGTCTCCGAGGAGGTCCTCGCCGACCTCGACGAGCGCGGCATCATCCGCATCGGCGCCGAGGTCATCGCCGGTGACATCCTCGTCGGCAAGGTGACCCCCAAGGGTGAGACCGAGCTGACCCCGGAGGAGCGCCTGCTGCGCGCGATCTTCGGTGAGAAGGCCCGTGAGGTCCGTGACACCTCGCTGAAGGTGCCGCACGGTGAGACCGGCAAGGTCATCGGCGTGCGCGTCTTCGACCGCGAGGAGGGCGACGAGCTTCCCCCCGGTGTGAACCAGCTGGTGCGCGTCTACGTCGCGCAGAAGCGCAAGATCACCGACGGTGACAAGCTCGCCGGCCGGCACGGCAACAAGGGTGTCATCTCCAAGATCCTGCCGATCGAGGACATGCCGTTCCTGGAGGACGGCACCCCGGTCGACATCATCCTCAACCCGCTGGGTGTGCCGTCCCGAATGAACCCGGGACAGGTCCTGGAGATCCACCTCGGCTGGCTCGCCAGCCGCGGCTGGGACGTCTCCGGCCTCGCGGAGGAGTGGGCGCAGCGCCTCCAGGCGATCGGCGCCGACCAGGTCGACCCGGGCACGAACGTCGCGACCCCCGTCTTCGACGGTGCGCGCGAGGACGAGCTCGCGGGTCTGCTGCAGCACACCATCCCGAACCGGGACGGCGAGCGCATGGTGCTCCCGACCGGTAAGGCGCGGCTGTTCGACGGCCGTAGCGGTGAGCCGTTCCCGGACCCGATCTCGGTCGGCTACATGTACATCCTGAAGCTGCACCACCTGGTCGACGACAAGCTGCACGCCCGCTCGACCGGTCCGTACTCGATGATCACCCAGCAGCCGCTGGGTGGTAAGGCGCAGTTCGGTGGCCAGCGGTTCGGCGAGATGGAGGTGTGGGCGCTGGAGGCATACGGCGCCGCGTACGCCCTCCAGGAGCTGCTGACCATCAAGTCCGACGACGTCACCGGCCGCGTGAAGGTCTACGAGGCCATCGTCAAGGGCGAGAACATCCCCGAGCCCGGCATCCCCGAGTCCTTCAAGGTCCTCATCAAGGAGATGCAGTCGCTCTGCCTGAACGTGGAGGTGCTGTCCAGCGACGGTATGTCCATCGAGATGCGTGACACCGACGAGGACGTCTTCCGCGCTGCGGAGGAGCTCGGCATCGACCTGTCCCGGCGCGAGCCGAGCAGCGTCGAAGAGGTCTGACGGGAGTCCGGCCGGAGGACCTGGTGAGGAACCTCCGGCCGGCTCCGGGACCCCCGTTTCAGACCCCAAGACTTACAACCCTGAGAGGGATTGACGCATAGTGCTCGACGTCAACTTCTTCGACGAGCTCCGGATCGGCCTGGCCACCGCTGACGACATCCGTCAGTGGAGCCACGGCGAGGTCAAGAAGCCCGAGACCATCAACTACCGCACCCTCAAGCCCGAAAAGGACGGACTCTTCTGCGAGAAGATCTTCGGTCCGACCCGGGACTGGGAGTGCTACTGCGGCAAGTACAAGCGCGTCCGCTTCAAGGGCATCATCTGTGAGCGCTGCGGCGTCGAGGTCACTCGCGCCAAGGTGCGCCGTGAGCGGATGGGCCACATCGAGCTGGCCGCCCCCGTCACGCACATCTGGTACTTCAAGGGTGTCCCCTCGCGCCTCGGCTACCTGCTGGACCTGGCGCCCAAGGACCTCGAGAAGGTCATCTACTTCGCCGCGTACATGATCACGTACGTCGACGAGGAGCGCCGTACCCGCGACCTGCCCTCCCTGGAGGCGCACGTCTCGGTCGAGCGGCAGCAGATCGAGAACCGCCGGGACGCCGACCTGGAGGCCCGCGCCAAGAAGCTCGAGTCCGACCTGGCCGAGCTGGAGGCCGAGGGCGCCAAGGCCGACGTGCGCCGCAAGGTGCGCGAGGGCGCCGAGCGTGAGATGAAGCAGCTGCGCGACCGTGCGCAGCGCGAGATCGACCGTCTCGACGAGGTGTGGACCCGGTTCAAGAACCTCAAGGTCCAGGACCTCGAGGGCGACGAGCTGCTCTACCGCGAGCTGCGCGACCGCTTCGGCACGTACTTCGACGGTTCGATGGGTGCCGCGGCGCTGCAGAAGCGCCTGGAGTCCTTCGACCTCGACGAGGAGGCCGAGCGTCTCCGCGAGATCATCCGCACCGGCAAGGGCCAGAAGAAGACCCGCGCCCTGAAGCGGCTGAAGGTCGTGTCTGCCTTCCTGCAGACCTCCAACAGCCCCAAGGGCATGGTCCTCGACTGCGTCCCGGTCATCCCGCCGGACCTCCGCCCGATGGTGCAGCTGGACGGTGGCCGCTTCGCGACCTCCGACCTGAACGACCTGTACCGCCGGGTGATCAACCGCAACAACCGTCTGAAGAGGCTCCTGGACCTCGGCGCGCCCGAGATCATCGTCAACAACGAGAAGCGCATGCTTCAGGAGGCCGTTGACGCCCTCTTCGACAACGGTCGTCGCGGCCGTCCGGTGACCGGCCCCGGCAACCGCCCGCTGAAGTCCCTCAGCGACATGCTGAAGGGCAAGCAGGGCCGTTTCCGTCAGAACCTGCTCGGCAAGCGTGTGGACTACTCCGCGCGTTCCGTGATCGTCGTCGGTCCGCAGCTGAAGCTGCACCAGTGCGGTCTGCCGAAGGCGATGGCGCTGGAGCTGTTCAAGCCGTTCGTGATGAAGCGCCTGGTCGACCTGAACCACGCGCAGAACATCAAGTCCGCCAAGCGCATGGTGGAGCGCGGCCGCACCGTCGTGTACGACGTCCTCGAAGAGGTCATCGCTGAGCACCCGGTGCTGCTCAACCGTGCCCCCACCCTGCACCGCCTCGGCATCCAGGCCTTCGAGCCGCAGCTGGTCGAGGGCAAGGCCATCCAGATCCACCCGCTCGTCTGCACCGCGTTCAACGCGGACTTCGACGGTGACCAGATGGCCGTGCACCTGCCGCTGTCCGCGGAGGCGCAGGCCGAGGCCCGCATCCTGATGCTGTCCTCGAACAACATCCTCAAGCCCGCCGACGGCCGTCCGGTGACGATGCCGACCCAGGACATGGTCCTCGGTCTGTTCTTCCTCACCACCGACGGCGAGATGCGGGGCGTCAAGGGCGAGGGCCGTTCCTTCGGCTCCGCGGCCGAGGCGATCATGGCGTTCGACGCGGGTGAGCTCTCGCTCCAGTCGCGCGTGGACATCCGCTTCCCGGTGGGCACCATCCCGCCGCGCGGCTGGACCCCGCCGGCGCGGGAGGAGGGCGACCCGGAGTGGCAGCAGGGTGACAGCTTCCGGCTGAACACCACGCTGGGCCGCGCGCTCTTCAACGAGCTGCTGCCCGAGGACTACCCGTTCGTCGACTACGAGGTCGGCAAGAAGCAGCTCTCCGAGATCGTCAACGACCTCGCCGAGCGCTACCCCAAGGTCATCGTGGCGGCGACGCTCGACAACCTGAAGGCGGCCGGCTTCTACTGGGCGACCCGTTCCGGCGTCACCGTGGCCATCTCCGACGTCGTCGTTCCCGAGGCGAAGAAGGAGATCGTCAAGGGCTACGAGGCGCAGGACGAGAAGGTCCAGAAGCAGTACGAGCGCGGTCTGATCACCAAGGACGAGCGCACGCAGGAGCTCATCGCGATCTGGACCAAGGCGACCAACGAGGTCGCCGAGGCGATGAACGACAACTTCCCGAAGACCAACCCGATCTTCATGATGGTGAACTCGGGTGCACGAGGCAACATGATGCAGATGCGTCAGATCGCCGGTATGCGTGGTCTGGTGTCGAACGCGAAGAACGAGACGATCCCGCGTCCGATCAAGGCGTCCTTCCGTGAGGGCCTGTCCGTGCTGGAGTACTTCATCTCCACGCACGGTGCCCGTAAGGGTCTGGCGGACACCGCTCTGCGTACGGCCGACTCGGGTTACCTGACCCGTCGTCTGGTCGACGTCTCCCAGGACGTCATCATCCGCGAGGAGGACTGCGGCACCGACCGCGGCCTCAAGCTCCACATCGCGGAGGTCGGCGCGGACGGCGTGCTGCGCAAGGCGGACAACGTCGAGACGTCCGTGTACGCGCGCTGCCTCGCCGAGGACATCGTGGTCGACGGCAAGGTGCTGGCCCCGGCCGGTACCGACCTGGGCGACGTGCTCATCGACGAGCTGGTCAAGCACGGTGTCTCCGAGGTCAAGACCCGCTCGGTCCTGACCTGCGAGTCCGCCGTCGGCACCTGCGCGATGTGCTACGGCCGTTCGCTGGCCACCGGCAAGCTGGTCGACATCGGTGAGGCGGTCGGCATCATCGCCGCCCAGTCCATCGGTGAGCCCGGTACCCAGCTGACGATGCGTACCTTCCACACCGGTGGTGTGGCCGGTGACGACATCACCCAGGGTCTGCCGCGTGTCGTCGAGCTCTTCGAGGCCCGTACCCCGAAGGGTGTGGCTCCCATCTCCGAGGCGAGCGGCCGCGTTCGCATCGAGGAGACGGAGAAGACCAAGAAGATCGTCATCACCCCGGACGACGGCAGCGACGAGACGGCGTACCCGATCTCGAAGCGTGCCCGGCTCCTGGTCAGCGAGGGCGAGCACGTCGAGGTGGGCCAGAAGCTCACCGTGGGTGCCACCAACCCGCACGACGTGCTGCGCATCCTGGGTCAGCGTGCCGTCCAGGTCCACCTGGTCGGCGAGGTCCAGAAGGTCTACAACTCGCAGGGTGTGTCGATCCACGACAAGCACATCGAGATCATCATCCGGCAGATGCTGCGCCGCGTGACGATCATCGAGTCCGGCGACGCCGAGCTGCTGCCCGGTGAGCTGGTCGAGCGCTCGAAGTTCGAGCACGAGAACCGTCGTGTGGTCCAGGAGGGCGGTCACCCGGCCTCCGGTCGTCCGCAGCTCATGGGTATCACCAAGGCCTCGCTGGCCACGGAGTCCTGGCTGTCGGCGGCGTCCTTCCAGGAGACGACGCGAGTCCTCACGGACGCGGCGATCAACGCCAAGTCCGACTCGCTCATCGGCCTCAAGGAGAACGTCATCATCGGTAAGCTCATCCCGGCCGGTACGGGTCTGTCCCGCTACCGCAACATCCGGGTCGAGCCGACCGAGGAGGCCAAGGCCGCGATGTACTCGGCCGTCGGCTACGACGACATCGACTACTCGCCGTTCGGCACGGGCTCCGGCCAGGCCGTTCCGCTGGAGGACTACGACTACGGTCCGTACAACCAGTAAGCGAGCAGCTTGAGTTGAAGGGCGGTCACCTCGTGGAGGGGTGGCCGCCCTTCGGCGTGCGCAGGGTCCAGCGGCCGGTGGACTCGACGCGCAGGACGCGGCGGGATTCCGGCAGGGCGACGGACAGGCGGGCCGGGCCGTGGCCGTTCGCCAGGAGGCGACCCGTGCGGTGAGTGCGGGTCACCTCGTGCAGCGCGAACGCTCCCGTGCCGTCGTGCTCGAACTCGGCCACCCGGCATCCGTCGTCCTTCAGGACCGTCTCGATGCCCTGTCCCGTGAGCGGCAGACCCGTCTCCAGCCGCCGGGCCTCGCCGGGCGGGCGCAGCGCCAGCCGCCACGGGCCCAGGGCCCAGACGTCCAGCAGCCGCTCCGTGCCGCGCTGCGCGGGCAGCAGGACGCGGACCCGGCCGGACACCGGGCGCCCGGCCTCGTGGGCGACCCGGAACAGCTCCCGCGGACGGGGGTTCAGGCCGCCGCCCTCGGACACCGAGAAGCCGCCGTGCCGGTCGGTGGACTCGAAGACGAGCAGAACGGGGCCGTCGTCCGGCGCGGGCACGCGCACCCGGGTGTCGCCGGTGCCGTGGATCCAGGCGATGTCGGTGCCGGCGAGGCGGGCGGCGTCCAGCCGCTCCAGCGCCTCCCGGCCGCGGTCGAGAAGCTCCGGCACCCGGCGCGGAGTGCTGGTCTTCGCCGCGTCGTAGGCCTCCAGGGCGGTGCGGTAGTCGGCGAGGTCGTCCGGGTCGGCCGAGGGGCCGGGGCGATAGGGGTGCAGGCGCAGCATTTCGCCGTACGACGTGACGGCGAGCTCTGCGGCCTCGCCGGCCGTGGGGCGGGTGCGCCGGGGCGCCCGGGCCACGGCCGGCTTCGCGGTGCCGCGTGACCGGACCTCTCGGCCCACTCCGCCTGCGCCGCCCTTCCGGGCGAACCGGCGGGCCGTCAGCGCCGGTGGCACCACCAGGGCCAGATACATCAGCAGCGCGGCCGTGCCGTCGCCGACCGGTACCAGGCCGAACACGAGGACCATCAGCCCGAAGACGACGGTCCCGCTGATCAGCCCATGCCCCAGAAACCTCCCCCACGAGGCTCCCCGACCAGCCATCGACCCACCCCCCCGTTCACTCCTTCGGCCCAGTGTCCGACGCGGACCCATACCACCGTCAGGGAGCAAACAGGCCGCATTGAGCCACCCCTGACTGCCGAACCCCGGCAACGCCCCGCCCTCGGCGCCACGCGCGAGGACCCGGACCCGGGGCCGCTCGCCCCCATCCACCCCCGCCACGGGCAGACTGCCGGGCTGGTCGGGATCCGGCGGGGCCCCGGCCGCGGCCCAGACCCCGGTCACGCCGCTCTCCGGCCTGTCGGCACCCGGTGGGACCCCGGCTGCGGCCGCCGCGGGTCCACGCCTGCCCCTGGCCTACGCCCGCCCCGGCCCCGCAACACCCTCGGCCGCCAGTGGTGCTCGGTGGTGGCCGGAAGTCGGTCCGCTGTGTGGGAACCCGTGGCGAAAGCGGGGCGTTGGAGGATGATGGAGGCGTTCATTCGCTTTTGGGGGGAGGCGCCCGTGTCTCAACCGACTCCATGGCAGCCGTGGCAGTCGGGGCAAGGTGTCCCGCAGCCGTGGCAGTCCCACACCACCTCCTCCATGCTCGCCTCGCACGCCGACCGCGAGCGGGCCGTCGACGTGCTCAGAGCCGGGTACGGGGAGGGGCGGCTGGAGCACTCCGAGTTCGAGAAGCGGGTGGCGCGGGCCTACGCGGCGCGGACGGTGGGGGAGCTGGCCCTGCTGGTCGGCGACCTGCCCCTGGGCCCCGTACCGCAGCCGGCGCCCCTGATGGCCCTACCGCCGGTACCGCGGACGTTCCTGCCCACCGCGCGGCCACAGACGAACGGGAAGGCCGTGGGGGCCGCCGTGTGCGGTTTGCTGTGCGTTCCGACGCTGGGGCTGACCGGGATCCCGGCGGTGATCCTCGGCCACACCGCGCGCGCCGAGATCGAGCGGACCGGCGAGACGGGGGAGGGGCTCGCCATGACCGGGCTGGTGCTGGGCTGGCTGTCGACGGCCGGATGGGCCCTGGTGCTGACCCTTCTCATCGCGGTGTCGCTCGCTACCGGCTAGCGTCTGCACGTGACCGGGACGTGAAATCGAAGATCACGTACGGCGTAGGGTCTTGACATGTTCCGCATGGTGATGCGGGCGGGGCCCATTTGTTTTGACCGCAGCGAATGCGGTAGGTACGCTCAGACCTTGTGCCTGGGGTGTGCCCTGGCTCTTGTGCGTGCCATCAACCGCATAGCGAGCCGTTACTGGCCACCGTAATCTGTGCCCTTTTGCCTTGCGGCGGGAGTCTGCCGGATTCGACACACCCGACCGCGTGGGTCGGCGACGTTCCAGGTTAGCTGTACCCATCGGCACACAGAAACCGGAGAAGTAGTGCCTACGATCCAGCAGCTGGTCCGCAAGGGCCGGCAGGACAAGGTCGAGAAGAACAAGACGCCCGCACTCGAGGGTTCCCCTCAGCGTCGCGGCGTCTGCACGCGTGTGTTCACGACCACCCCGAAGAAGCCGAACTCGGCCCTGCGTAAGGTCGCGCGTGTGCGTCTGACCAGCGGGATCGAGGTCACGGCCTACATTCCGGGTGAGGGACACAACCTGCAGGAGCACTCCATCGTGCTCGTGCGCGGCGGCCGTGTGAAGGACCTGCCGGGTGTTCGCTACAAGATCATCCGCGGCTCGCTCGACACCCAGGGTGTCAAGAACCGCAAGCAGGCTCGCAGCCGTTACGGCGCCAAGAAGGAGAAGTAAGAATGCCTCGTAAGGGCCCCGCCCCGAAGCGCCCGGTCATCATCGACCCGGTCTACGGTTCTCCTCTGGTGACCTCCCTGATCAACAAGGTGCTGCTGAACGGCAAGCGCTCGACTGCCGAGCGGATCGTTTACGGCGCCATGGAGGGCCTGCGCGAGAAGACCGGCAACGACCCGGTCATCACCCTCAAGCGCGCTCTCGAGAACATCAAGCCGACCCTCGAGGTCAAGTCCCGCCGTGTCGGTGGCGCCACCTACCAGGTGCCGGTCGAGGTCAAGCCCGGCCGCGCCAACACCCTGGCGCTGCGCTGGCTGGTCGGTTACTCCCGCGCCCGTCGCGAGAAGACCATGACCGAGCGTCTGCTCAACGAGCTTCTCGACGCTTCGAACGGCCTCGGTGCGGCCGTCAAGAAGCGCGAGGACACGCACAAGATGGCCGAATCCAACAAGGCCTTCGCGCACTACCGCTGGTAGTCGCTACCCACATCGAGACCGAGAGAAGACTGAAGCCTTATGGCTACCACTTCACTTGACCTGGCCAAGGTCCGCAACATCGGGATCATGGCCCACATCGACGCGGGCAAGACGACCACCACCGAGCGGATCCTGTTCTACACCGGTGTGTCCTACAAGATCGGTGAGGTCCACGACGGCGCTGCCACCATGGACTGGATGGAGCAGGAGCAGGAGCGTGGCATCACGATCACCTCTGCTGCCACCACCTGTCACTGGCCGCTGGAAGACGTCGACCACACCATCAACATCATCGACACGCCGGGCCACGTCGACTTCACCGTCGAGGTGGAGCGTTCGCTGCGTGTGCTCGACGGTGCCGTGACGGTGTTCGACGGCGTCGCCGGCGTCGAGCCCCAGTCCGAGACGGTGTGGCGTCAGGCGGACCGCTACGGCGTTCCGCGTATCTGCTTCGTCAACAAGCTCGACCGCACGGGCGCCGAGTTCCACCGCTGCGTGGACATGATCTCGGACCGCCTGGGCGCTCAGCCGATCGTCATGCAGCTCCCGATCGGTGCCGAGGCCGACTTCAAGGGCGTCGTCGACCTCGTGACGATGAAGGCCCTGGTCTGGTCTGCCGAGGCCACCAAGGGTGAGATGTACGACACCGTCGACATCCCGGCCACGCACGCCGAGGCTGCCGAGGAGTACCGCGGCAAGCTGATCGAGGCCGTCGCCGAGAACGACGAAGAGATCATGGAGCTGTACCTGGAGGGCGAAGAGCCCACCGTGGAGCAGCTGTACGCCGCGATCCGTCGTATCACCATCGCGTCCGGCAAGTCCAAGGACACCACGGTCACCCCGGTGTTCTGCGGTACCGCGTTCAAGAACAAGGGCGTCCAGCCCCTGCTCGACGCGGTCGTGCGCTACCTGCCGTCCCCGCTCGACGTCGAGGCCATCGAGGGTCACGACGTCAAGGACCCCGAGGTCGTCGTCAAGCGCAAGCCGTCCGACGACGAGCCGCTGTCCGCGCTGGCGTTCAAGATCATGAGCGACCCGCACCTGGGCAAGCTCACCTTCGTCCGCGTGTACTCCGGCCGTCTGGAGTCCGGCACCGCGGTGCTGAACTCCGTCAAGGGCCGCAAGGAGCGCATCGGCAAGATCTACCGCATGCACGCGAACAAGCGTGAGGAGATCGAGTCGGTGGGCGCCGGCGACATCGTCGCCGTGATGGGTCTGAAGCAGACCACGACCGGTGAGACGCTGTCCGACGAGAAGGCCCCGGTGATCCTGGAGTCCATGGACTTCCCGGCGCCGGTCATCCAGGTCGCCATCGAGCCCAAGTCGAAGGGCGACCAGGAGAAGCTGGGCATCGCGATCCAGCGCCTGGCCGAGGAGGACCCGTCCTTCCAGGTCCACTCGGACGAGGAGACCGGTCAGACCATCATCGGTGGTATGGGCGAGCTGCACCTCGAGGTGCTGGTCGACCGTATGCGCCGTGAGTTCAAGGTCGAGGCCAACGTCGGCAAGCCGCAGGTGGCCTACCGCGAGACGATCCGCAAGGCCGTCGAGCGTGTCGACTACACGCACAAGAAGCAGACCGGTGGTACGGGTCAGTTCGCCAAGGTCCAGATCGGCATCGAGCCGATCGAGGGCGGCGACGCGTCGTACGAGTTCATCAACAAGGTGACCGGTGGCCGCATCCCCAAGGAGTACATCCCCTCGGTGGACGCGGGTGCGCAGGAGGCCATGCAGTTCGGCATCCTCGCCGGCTACGAGATGACCGGCGTCCGTGTGATCCTGCACGACGGTGGCTACCACGAGGTCGACTCCTCCGAGCTCGCCTTCAAGATCGCCGGTTCGCAGGCCTTCAAGGAGGCCGCGCGCAAGGCCAGCCCCGTGCTGCTCGAGCCGATGATGGCCGTCGAGGTCACCACGCCCGAGGACTACATGGGTGAGGTCATCGGCGACATCAACTCCCGCCGTGGCCAGATCCAGGCCATGGAGGAGCGGGCCGGTGCCCGCGTCGTGAAGGGCCTCGTGCCCCTCTCGGAGATGTTCGGTTACGTCGGCGACCTGCGCAGCAAGACGTCCGGCCGGGCCAGCTACTCCATGCAGTTCGACTCCTACGCCGAGGTTCCGCGGAACGTCGCCGAGGAGATCATCGCGAAGGCCAAGGGCGAGTAAACGCACCGCGTTAACGCACCGCGTTCATACGCCGTAGGCTTGACTCCGGAGCCTCACGGGTCGTTCCTCCGCATTCGTGGCGGAATGACCCGGGGCCCGGGATTTGACAGCAAAGATCACCTGGCGCCGATGAAGTAAGGCGTACAGAACCACTCCACAGGAGGACCCCAGTGGCGAAGGCGAAGTTCGAGCGGACTAAGCCGCACGTCAACATCGGCACCATCGGTCACATCGACCACGGTAAGACGACCCTCACGGCCGCCATTACCAAGGTGCTGCACGACGCGTTCCCGGACCTGAACGAGGCCTCGGCGTTCGACCAGATCGACAAGGCTCCCGAAGAGCGCCAGCGCGGTATCACCATCTCCATCGCGCACGTCGAGTACCAGACGGAGACCCGTCACTACGCCCACGTCGACTGCCCCGGTCACGCGGACTACATCAAGAACATGATCACGGGTGCGGCGCAGATGGACGGCGCCATTCTCGTTGTCGCCGCCACGGACGGCCCGATGCCGCAGACCAAGGAGCACGTGCTCCTGGCCCGCCAGGTCGGCGTTCCGTACATCGTGGTCGCCCTGAACAAGGCCGACATGGTGGACGACGAGGAGATCCTGGAGCTCGTCGAGCTCGAGGTCCGTGAGCTGCTCTCCGAGTACGAGTTCCCGGGCGACGACGTTCCGGTCGTCAAGGTCTCCGCGCTCAAGGCGCTCGAGGGCGACAAGGAGTGGGGCCAGTCGGTCCTGGACCTGATGGCCGCCGTCGACACCGCGATCCCGGAGCCGGAGCGCGACGTCGACAAGCCGTTCCTGATGCCGATCGAGGACGTCTTCACGATCACCGGTCGCGGTACGGTCGTCACCGGCCGTATCGAGCGTGGTGTCCTCAAGGTCAACGAGACCGTGGACATCATCGGTATCAAGAACGAGAAGACCACCACCACGGTCACCGGCATCGAGATGTTCCGCAAGCTGCTCGACGAGGGCCAGGCCGGTGAGAACGTCGGTCTGCTGCTTCGCGGCATCAAGCGCGAGGACGTCGAGCGCGGCCAGGTCATCATCAAGCCGGGCTCGGTCACCCCGCACACCGAGTTCGAGGCGCAGGCCTACATCCTGTCCAAGGACGAGGGTGGCCGCCACACGCCGTTCTTCAACAACTACCGTCCGCAGTTCTACTTCCGTACGACGGACGTGACCGGCGTCGTGACCCTCCCCGAGGGCACCGAGATGGTCATGCCGGGTGACAACACCGAGATGAAGGTGGAGCTCATCCAGCCCATCGCCATGGAAGAGGGCCTGAAGTTCGCCATCCGTGAGGGTGGCCGGACGGTCGGCGCCGGCCAGGTCACCAAGATCACCAAGTGACTCTGAGCCGCTAGGCCTCTGGAAGGGCCCGTACGACTTCGGTCGTACGGGCCCTTTCGCTTGCCCGGATCCTTTCGTTCGCCCGGCGCGCGGGCCCGGGAGATGGTGGGGCGACGGTCGTCCGGTGAAGTCTCGGCAAACCTTGCGGGACATGTCGTCGAGAGTTGGACCAACTCCCGGCCGCCCGTGCCCCGATTGTTCGCCTCTGTTCTCTGTGGGGTTCTTGTGACGTCCTAGCGTGGACCGGCAGAAACAGGCAGACAGGGGGACGTGCATGTCCGTGATGGCCGACCGGCCGACGCAGCAGCTGCGCGTGGTGCGGGTGCCCCGTCCTGCCGACCCGCCGCGCCGGGAACGCCCGCGGCTGTACGCCATCGACGGCATCCGGCTGGCGGCCGCGCTGATGGTCGCCGCGCACCACTACGCCGGCACCTGGCGGGTGAACCAGCCGGGCAACGCCATCTGGGACCGGCCGGTGTCCGACATCATGCCGACGGTGTTCCATGTCGCGTCCTACGGCTGGATCGGCGTCGAGATCTTCTTCGTCATCAGCGGCTTCGTCATCTGCATGTCCTGCTGGGGCCGCAGCCCGCGCCAGTTCTTCGTCTCCCGGGTCATACGGCTCTACCCCGCGTACTGGTTCGCCATAGCCTTCACCACCGCCGTCCTGGTGGTCCTGCCCGGCGTCTGGGACCGGATGCGGGCACGCGACGTGCTGCTCAACTTCACGATGCTGCAGGCCGGTTCGAAGGTGGGCAACGTCGACGGCGTGTACTGGACCCTCTGGTCCGAGCTCCGTTTCTACCTGCTCTTCCTGCTCGTGGTCGCGACCGGGCTGACGTACCGCAAGGTCGTCGTCTTCTGCTGCGTCTGGGGTGCGGCGGCGATGCTGACGCCGGTGGCGGACTTCAGGCTCCTCACCCTCTTCGCGAACCCCGACGGCGCCTGGTACTTCATCGCCGGCCTCGCCCTGTACCTGATGTACCGCTTCGGCCAGGACCTGCTGCTGTGGGGGATCCTCGCGACGTCCTGGCTGATGGGGCAGCGGGAGCTCGGCAAACGGATCGACACCGTCGAGCACGTCTCCAGTTGGCGCGGGGCGCTGCTGATCTACACCGTGTTCCTGCTCGTCATGGTGGCGATCGCGCTCGGCGCGACCGACCGCATCCGCTGGAAGTGGCTGGTGACGGCCGGCAGCCTGACGTACCCCCTGTACCTGATGCACTACGCCGCCGGTACGACGGTCATCAACCGCCTGAAGGACACGATGGACGCCCGCCTCCTGGTCGCCTCCGTCATCGCCGGTTTCCTGCTCCTGAGCTGGCTGGTCCACCGTGTCGTGGAGGCACCGGTGGCCCGGCTGCTGAAACGGGGCCTGGAGACGTCGTTCGCCCGACTGCGGAACGCGGCGTCCTAGCGACGCAGCAGCACGACCGCCCGGTCGAACGCCGAGTCGTCGTGTTCGGCGCGGGCAAGTGTGCCGGGTCGGGGCGGCAGGGTCGTTGGGGGCGCGCCAGGAGTAGGCGAGGGGGGCCTGTCCTGGGCCGCATGATCGGGGCCGCGGGCACGCTCGGGGTTGCGTATCTGTCGAGGGGGAGCGGGAACCGAGGGGAGCGCGGGCGCCGAGGCGCTCCGCTGATGGAACTGACGGTGCACGGTTTCCAGCAGCGCCTCCACAACCTCTGTGCGGACATGGACGCCGTGGTCGCCGCTGAAGCGGGGCTGGGGGTGGGGATCTCACGGGACTTGAACGACCTGCAGAAACGGGATCTCCGAGAGCTGAAGGACGAGCTGCGAGCGTTGGACAACGAGGCATCGACCTGCGAGCGATGCATCTGGCTCTGTCCTCACGCGCCGGGGCGTGACGCCGACCGACAGCCCTTCACGACGGCAGCCGGGACGGGCGACGGATCACCTGGGCTCGTGGGCGGCGCAGTGACGCCAGGGGGCACCCCACCCGCCGACGGTGGCTGACGGGTGCTCGTGTTTGACCTGTGTCACTCTCGGGGTATTGTCTCCGGCTCGATTGGCCAGGCCCCTGCCCCATATGGCAGACTGTCGGAGTTGCTCGGTCGAGTGTTGATGCTGCGCGCCTCCCGCCGGGGGGACCGGAAGCGAGTCCCACAGTACTCGTCGTCCTAACTGCCTGATGGCAGCACTGGGGCGGACGTACGGGAATCTTCCGGGAAGTGTGGTGCGGCACTGGCCAGGCACCCGGTGAACCTCTTTCCCAGGCAAGGGATGTTCGAACAAGGGACATCTGTGTCAGTGAAAGCGCGACACGCCCGACCGCGTGGGTCGGACGAAGTCAAGGGAACACCGGGTTCCAGAGCTGTAGAAGAGACAGGACTACTGAGTAGCCATGGCGGGACAGAAGATCCGCATCCGGCTCAAGGCCTACGACCACGAGGTCATCGACTCCTCGGCGAAGAAGATCGTCGAGACGGTGACGCGTACTGGTGCGTCGGTCGCGGGCCCGGTGCCGCTGCCCACTGAGAAGAACGTGTACTGCGTCATCAAGTCGCCGCACAAGTACAAGGACTCGCGCGAGCACTTCGAGATGCGCACGCACAAGCGCCTGATCGACATCCTCGACCCGACCCCGAAGACCGTTGACTCTCTGATGCGACTCGACCTCCCGGCCGGTGTCGACATCGAGATCAAGCTCTGAAGGCCGGTGAGCTGAGAATGACCAAGCAGATCAAGGGCATCCTGGGCGAGAAGCTCGGCATGACGCAGGTGTGGGACGAGAACAACCGTGTTGTTCCGGTCACCGTCGTCAAGGCCGGCCCCAACGTCGTCACCCAGGTGCGTACGAACGACGTCGACGGCTACGAGTCGGTCCAGATCGCCTTCGGCGAGATCGACCCGCGCAAGGTGAACAAGCCCCTCAAGGGCCACTTCGCGAAGGCCGACGTCACCCCCCGTCGCCACCTCGTCGAGATCCGGACGGCCGACGCCGCCGAGTACACGCTCGGTCAGGAAGTCACCGCCGAGGTCTTCGAGGCCGGCGTGAAGGTCGACGTCACCGGCAAGAGCAAGGGCAAGGGCTTCGCCGGTGTCATGAAGCGCCACAACTTCCGTGGTCTCGGCGCCGGTCACGGCACCCAGCGCAAGCACCGCTCGCCCGGTTCCATCGGTGGCTGTGCCACCCCGGGCCGCGTGTTCAAGGGCCTCCGCATGGCGGGTCGCATGGGCAACGAGCGTGTCACCACCCAGAACCTGACCGTCCACGCCGTTGACGCGGAGAAGGGTCTGCTGCTCATCAAGGGCGCGGTTCCCGGTCCGAACGGCGGCCTCGTCCTGGTCCGCACCGCGGCCAAGGGGGCCTGAGGTACCGATGAGCACTGTTGACATCCTTTCGCCTGCGGGCGAGAAGACCGGTAGCGTCGAGCTCCCCGCGGAGATCTTCGGCGTGGAGAAGATCAGCATCCCGCTGATCCACCAGGTCGTCGTCGCGCAGAACGCCGCTGCCCGCCAGGGCACGCACAAGACCAAGCGTCGCGGCGAGGTCCGTGGTGGCGGCAAGAAGCCGTACCGCCAGAAGGGCACCGGCCGCGCCCGTCAGGGCTCGACCCGTGCGCCGCAGTTCGCCGGCGGTGGCGTCGTCCACGGCCCGCAGCCGCGCGACTACTCGCAGCGGACCCCGAAGAAGATGAAGGCTGCCGCCCTGCGTCACGCCCTCACCGACCGGGCCCGCCACAACCGCATCCACGTCGTCTCCGGCGTCATCGAGGGCGACAGCCCCTCGACGAAGGCCGCCCGGACGCTGTTCGGCAAGATCTCGGAGCGCAAGAACCTGCTCCTGGTCGTCGAGCGCGCCGACGAGGCCGCGTGGCTGTCCGCCCGCAACCTGCCCCAGGTCCACATCCTGGAGCCGGGCCAGCTGAACACGTACGACGTTCTCGTCTCCGACGACGTGGTCTTCACCCAGGCCGCCTTCGAGTCCTTCGTGTCCGGCCCGAAGGCCAATGACACCGAAGGGAGCGAGGTCTGATGGCCATCCGTCACCCCGCCATTGCCTCCAAGGCCGCGAAGAAGGCCAAGGCCGCGCGCGTCGCCAAGGCGCGTCGCCACGCCGCCGAGGGCAAGAACACCGTCGAGACGCCGCTGAGCAAGTCGTACACGGACCCCCGTGACGTGCTGCTCAAGCCGGTCGTGTCGGAGAAGAGCTACGCGCTCCTGGACGAGAACAAGTACACGTTCATCGTCGACCCGAACGCCAACAAGACCCAGATCAAGCAGGCCGTCCAGGCGGTCTTCTCGGTCAAGGTCACCGGGGTCAACACGATCAACCGCATCGGCAAGCGCAAGCGGACCCGCACCGGCTTCGGCCAGCGTGCGGCCACCAAGCGCGCGATCGTGACCCTCGCCGAGGGCGACCGTATCGACATCTTCGGCGGTCCGACCGCGTAAGCGGGTCGGATCGTCCGATATCGGACGAGGACTGAGAAATGGGAATCCGCAAGTACAAGCCGACTACGCCGGGCCGTCGTGGTTCCAGCGTCGCCGACTTCGTCGAGGTCACGCGGTCCACGCCGGAGAAGTCGCTGGTCCGCCCCCTGCACAGCAAGGGCGGCCGTAACAACGCCGGTCGTGTGACCGTTCGCCACCAGGGTGGCGGACACAAGCGCGCCTACCGCGTGATCGACTTCCGTCGTCACGACAAGGACGGCGTGCCGGCGAAGGTCGCGCACATCGAGTACGACCCCAACCGCACCGCGCGCATCGCGCTGCTCCACTACGCGGACGGCGAGAAGCGCTACATCCTGGCGCCGAAGGGTCTGACCCAGGGCGACCGGATCGAGAACGGTCCGGGCGCCGACATCAAGCCCGGCAACAACCTGGCGCTGCGCAACATCCCGGTCGGTACGACGATCCACTCCGTGGAGCTTCGTCCGGGCGGCGGCGCCAAGTTCGCCCGCTCCGCCGGTGCCTCCGTGCAGCTGCTCGCGAAGGAGGGCACGATGGCCCACCTTCGTATGCCGTCCGGTGAGATCCGCCTGGTCGACCAGCGCTGCCGCGCCACGGTCGGCGAGGTCGGCAACGCCGAGCAGAGCAACATCAACTGGGGCAAGGCCGGCCGCAAGCGCTGGCTGGGCGTCCGCCCGACCGTTCGCGGTGTGGCGATGAACCCGGTTGACCACCCCCACGGTGGTGGTGAGGGCAAGACCTCCGGTGGTCGCCACCCGGTCAGCCCCTGGGGCCAGAAGGAAGGTCGTACTCGTTCGCCCAAGAAGGCGTCGAACAAGTACATCGTCCGCCGCCGCAAGACGAACAAGAAGCGCTAGGAGCGGGTTTAGATGCCGCGCAGTCTCAAGAAGGGGCCCTTCGTCGACGACCACCTGATCAAGAAGGTGGACGCCCAGAACGAAGCGGGCTCTAAGAACGTCATCAAGACCTGGTCCCGTCGCTCGATGATCGTCCCGGCCATGCTGGGCCACACGATCGCGGTGCACAACGGCAAGACCCACATCCCGGTGTTCGTCACCGAGTCGATGGTCGGCCACAAGCTCGGCGAGTTCTCGCCGACGCGCACCTTCCGGGGTCACGTCAAGGACGACCGGAAGTCGAAGCGCCGCTAGCAGCGGATCGCATTCAGACACGTAAGTAACTGAGAGGGACAACCATGGAAGCCAGGGCCCAGGCGCGGTACATCCGCGTTACGCCCATGAAGGCCCGCCGCGTGGTGGACCTTATCCGTGGCATGGACGCCACGGAGGCTCAGGCTGTTCTGCGATTCGCTCCGCAGGCAGCCTCCGTGCCCGTCGGCAAGGTGCTCGACAGCGCCATCGCCAACGCCGCGCACAACTACGACCACACCGACGCCGACAGCCTCTTCATCTCCGAGGCGTACGTCGACGAGGGCCCGACCCTGAAGCGGTTCCGTCCGCGTGCCCAGGGCCGTGCCTACCGGATCCGCAAGCGGACCAGCCACATCACCGTGGTCGTCAGCAGCAAGGAAGGAACCCGGTAATGGGCCAGAAGGTTAACCCGCATGGGTTCCGGCTCGGTGTCACCACGGACTTCAAGTCCCGGTGGTACGCCGACAAGCTGTACAAGGACTACGTCAAGGAAGACGTCGCCATCCGTCGGATGATGACGTCCGGCATGGAGCGCGCCGGCATCTCCAAGGTCGAGATCGAGCGCACCCGTGACCGCGTGCGTGTGGACATCCACACCGCTCGTCCGGGCATCGTCATCGGCCGTCGTGGCGCCGAGGCCGACCGCATCCGCGGTGACCTCGAGAAGCTCACGGGCAAGCAGGTCCAGCTGAACATCCTCGAGGTCAAGAACCCCGAGACGGACGCTCAGCTGGTCGCGCAGGCCGTCGCCGAGCAGCTCTCCTCCCGCGTCTCCTTCCGTCGGGCCATGCGCAAGAGCATGCAGTCCGCCATGAAGGCCGGCGCCAAGGGCATCAAGATCCAGTGCGGTGGCCGCCTCGGCGGCGCCGAGATGTCCCGCTCGGAGTTCTACCGCGAGGGCCGCGTGCCCCTGCACACGCTCCGCGCGAACGTGGACTACGGCTTCTTCGAGGCCAAGACGACCTTCGGCCGCATCGGTGTGAAGGTCTGGATCTACAAGGGCGACGTCAAGAACATCGCCGAGGTCCGCGCCGAGAACGCTGCCGCCCGTGCGGGTAACCGCCCGGCTCGCGGTGGCGGTGCCGACCGCCCGGCCCGTGGGGGCCGTGGTGGCGAGCGGCGCGGTCGCAAGCCGCAGCAGGCTGCCGGTGCCGAGGCCCCCAAGGCCGACGCCCCCGCCGCCGCTCCGGCTGAGAGCACCGGAACGGAGGCCTGACCGTCATGCTGATCCCCCGTAGGGTCAAGCACCGCAAGCAGCACCACCCGGGACGCAGCGGCGCTGCCAAGGGTGGCACCACGGTTGCGTTCGGCGAGTACGGCATCCAGGCGCTCACCCCGGCGTATGTGACGAACCGTCAGATCGAGGCCGCTCGTATCGCCATGACGCGTCACATCAAGCGTGGTGGCAAGGTCTGGATCAACATCTACCCGGACCGTCCGCTCACCAAGAAGCCCGCCGAGACCCGCATGGGTTCCGGTAAGGGTTCTCCTGAGTGGTGGATCGCCAACGTCAAGCCCGGACGCGTGATGTTCGAGCTGTCGTACCCCAACGAGAAGATCGCCCGTGAGGCGCTGACCCGTGCGGCCCACAAGCTGCCGATGAAGTGCCGGATCGTCAAGCGCGAGGCAGGTGAAGCGTGATGTCGGCCGGTACCAAGGCGTCCGAGCTGCGCGAGCTGGGCAACGAGGAGCTTCTGGCGAAGCTCCGCGAGGCCAAGGAAGAGCTGTTCAACCTCCGCTTCCAGGCGGCGACCGGTCAGCTCGAGAACCATGGCCGTCTGAAGGCGGTCCGCAAGGACATCGCGCGGATCTACACCCTGATGCGCGAGCGTGAGCTGGGCATCGAAACGGTGGAGAACGCCTGATGAGTGAGAGCAACGTGACTGAGCAGACCGCAGAGGCCCGCGGCTTCCGCAAGACCCGTGAGGGTCTGGTCGTCAGCGACAAGATGGACAAGACCGTCGTCGTCGCCGTCGAGGACCGCGTGAAGCACGCGCTGTACGGCAAGGTCATCCGCCGTACGAACAAGCTCAAGGCGCACGACGAGCAGAACGCCGCGGGTGTCGGCGACCGTGTCCTCCTCGCGGAGACCCGGCCGCTGTCCGCGACGAAGCGCTGGCGCGTCGTCGAGATCCTCGAGAAGGCGAAGTAATCAAGCGGGGGTTCGCCCCCGCTGCCCCCGCCGGGGGCTCGCCCCCGGGCCCCGGCCCGGCCGGGCGCTCCCGGCGAGGTTTCACCCGATCGAAGAAAGACCGCCGCCCGGCGAGCTCCGTGAAACGACTTACGGAGCCGCCGCCGGGAAGCCCGGCCGAGCTGCGTGAGGCACTCGCGCTCGTCGCGAGAGCCGCCCCGCGGCCCCGGCCGGGTCGGCAAGTAATTCCTGCGGGGGTATCCCGGCAGGACGGTTCCGCCAGGCTCTCCGGGCCAACCCCCGGAGGGAACCGGCAGACAAACAGGAGATAGACGTGATCCAGCAGGAGTCGCGACTGCGTGTCGCCGACAACACTGGTGCGAAGGAGATCCTTTGCATCCGTGTGCTCGGTGGCTCCGGTCGCCGCTACGCGGGCATCGGTGACGTCATCGTCGCCACCGTCAAGGACGCGATCCCCGGTGGCAACGTGAAGAAGGGTGACGTCGTCAAGGCGGTCATCGTTCGCACCGTCAAGGAGCGCCGCCGTCCGGACGGCTCGTACATCCGCTTCGACGAGAACGCCGCCGTCATTCTGAAGAACGACGGCGACCCTCGCGGCACCCGCATCTTCGGCCCGGTCGGGCGTGAGCTGCGCGAGAAGAAGTTCATGAAGATCATCTCGCTGGCTCCGGAGGTGCTGTAAGCATGAAGATCAAGAAGGGCGACCTGGTCCAGGTCATCACCGGCAAGGACAAGGGCAAGCAGGGCAAGGTCATTGCCGCTTACCCGCGCGACGAGCGCGTCCTGGTCGAGGGTGTCAACCGGGTCAAGAAGCACACCAAGGCCGGTCCGACCGCCAGCGGTTCGCAGGCCGGCGGCATCGTCACGACCGAGGCGCCGATCCACGTCTCCAACGTCCAGCTGGTCGTTGAGAAGGACGGTCAGAAGGTCGTCACGCGTGTCGGTTACCGCTTCGACGACGAGGGCAACAAGATCCGCGTTGCCAAGCGGACGGGTGAGGACATCTGATGGCTACCACCACCACTCCGCGTCTCAAGACGAAGTACCGCGAGGAGATCGCGGGCAAGCTGCGTGACGAGTTCAAGTACGAGAACGTCATGCAGATCCCCGGTCTCGTGAAGATCGTGGTCAACATGGGTGTCGGCGACGCCGCCCGTGACTCGAAGCTGATCGAGGGCGCGATCCGCGACCTGACCACCATCACCGGTCAGAAGCCGGCCGTCACCAAGGCCCGCAAGTCCATCGCGCAGTTCAAGCTGCGTGAGGGTCAGCCGATCGGTGCCCACGTCACGCTCCGTGGCGACCGCATGTGGGAGTTCCTGGACCGCACCCTGTCGCTCGCGCTCCCGCGCATCCGCGACTTCCGTGGTCTGTCCCCCAAGCAGTTCGACGGCCGTGGCAACTACACCTTCGGTCTCACGGAGCAGGTCATGTTCCACGAGATCGACCAGGACAAGATCGACCGTACCCGGGGCATGGACATCACCGTGGTCACCACGGCGACCAACGACGCTGAGGGCCGTGCGCTCCTTCGTCACCTCGGCTTCCCCTTCAAGGAGGCGTGAGCGAGATGGCGAAGAAGGCTCTGATTGCCAAGGCTGCTCGCAAGCCCAAGTTCGGTGTGCGCGGCTACACCCGCTGCCAGCGCTGCGGCCGTCCGCACTCCGTGTACCGCAAGTTCGGCCTGTGCCGCGTGTGCCTTCGTGAGATGGCTCACCGTGGCGAGCTGCCGGGCGTGACCAAGAGCTCCTGGTAATCCCCTACTTGGGGATACCTGAAGCTCTCGGTAAGCAAAGGGTTTGGTCAGGGGCCCATCCCTCCATGGCTTAGGCTTGGAGGGTTGGGCGCCTTGACGCCCGTACGACTTACTACGCCGTAGGTCCACCGCACCGCACCCGCCTCGTCTCGGATCGAGGAGAGGGATGGGCACCTGGAAACCCCGGCGAGAGAGGCCGAAGGCCAATTCATGACCATGACTGATCCGATCGCAGACATGCTGACGCGTCTGCGAAACGCGAACTCGGCGTACCACGACTCCGTGACGATGCCGGCGTCCAAGATCAAGTCTCACATCGCGGAGATCCTCCAGCAGGAGGGCTTCATCACGGGCTGGAAGATCGAGGACGCCGAGGTCGGCAAGAACCTCGTCCTCGAGCTGAAGTTCGGCCCGAACCGTGAGCGCTCCATCGCGGGCATCAAGCGGATCTCCAAGCCCGGTCTCCGGGTGTACGCGAAGTCCACCAACCTGCCCAAGGTCCTCGGTGGCCTCGGCGTGGCGATCATCTCCACGTCGCACGGTCTCCTGACCGACAAGCAGGCCGGCAAGAAGGGCGTAGGCGGAGAAGTCCTCGCCTACGTCTGGTAGCGGAAAGGAATCGGAGGAAACAGCTATGTCGCGTATTGGCAAGCTCCCCATCACGGTTCCCGCCGGCGTGGACGTCACCATCGACGGCCGTACGGTCTCGGTCAAGGGCCCCAAGGGTTCGCTGACCCACACCGTCGCCGCGCCGATCGAGGTCGCCAAGGGTGAGGACGGCGTCCTGAACGTCACCCGCCCGAACGACGAGCGTCAGAACAAGGCCCTGCACGGCCTGTCCCGCACGCTGGTGGCGAACATGATCACCGGCGTGACCCAGGGTTACGTGAAGAAGCTCGAGATCAGCGGTGTCGGTTACCGCGTTACGGCCAAGGGTTCGAACCTCGAGTTCGCGCTCGGCTACAGCCACCCGATCACCGTCGAGGCCCCCGAGGGCATCACCTTCAAGGTGGAGGCCCCCACCCGGTTCTCGGTCGAGGGCATCGACAAGCAGAAGGTCGGCGAGGTTGCGGCCAACATCCGCAAGCTGCGCAAGCCCGACCCGTACAAGGCCAAGGGCGTCAAGTACGAGGGCGAAGTCATCCGCCGCAAGGTCGGAAAGGCGGGTAAGTAAGCCATGGCATACGGACAGAAGATCCTGAAGGGCGACGCCTACAAGCGCGCCGCGATCAAGCGCCGTCACATCCGGATCCGCAAGCGGATCTCCGGTACGGCGGAGCGTCCCCGTCTGGTCGTTACCCGCTCCAACCGCCACATCGTGGCCCAGGTGATCGACGACATCAAGGGTCACACCCTGGCGTCGGCGTCCACCCTGGACACCACGGTCCGCGGTGGCGAGGGCGACAAGTCCGCGCAGGCCAAGCAGGTCGGTGCCCTGGTCGCCGAGCGCGCCAAGGCCGCCGGTGTCGAGGCTGTCGTATTCGACCGTGGTGGCAACCAGTACGCCGGGCGCATCGCCGCCCTGGCGGACGCCGCCCGCGAAGCCGGCTTGAAGTTCTGAGCCGTTCGTAGCTAGCGGAAAAAGAGAGAGGTAATTCCAATGGCTGGACCCCAGCGCCGCGGTGGCGGTGCCGGTGGCGGCGAGCGGCGGGACCGGAAGGGCCGTGACGGCGGCGCTGCTGCCGCCGAGAAGACCGCGTACGTTGAGCGCGTCGTCGCGATCAACCGCGTCGCCAAGGTTGTGAAGGGTGGTCGTCGCTTCAGCTTCACCGCGCTGGTCGTGGTGGGCGACGGTGACGGCACCGTGGGTGTCGGTTACGGCAAGGCCAAGGAGGTGCCGGCCGCCATCGCCAAGGGCGTTGAGGAGGCCAAGAAGCACTTCTTCAAGGTCCCCCGTATCCAGGGCACCATCCCGCACCCCATCCAGGGTGAGAAGGCTGCCGGCGTCGTGCTCCTGAAGCCCGCGTCGCCCGGTACCGGTGTTATCGCCGGTGGTCCGGTGCGTGCCGTGCTCGAGTGCGCCGGTATCCACGACGTGCTGTCGAAGTCGCTCGGCTCCGACAACGCGATCAACATCGTGCACGCGACCGTGGCGGCCCTGAAGGGTCTGCAGCGTCCCGAGGAGATCGCGGCCCGCCGTGGTCTGCCGCTCGAGGACGTCGCCCCCGCGGCTCTTCTCCGTGCGCGTGCCGGGGCGGGTGCGTAATCATGGCGCAGCTCAAGATTACGCAGGTCAAGTCCTACATCGGCAGCAAGCAGAACCACCGTGACACCCTGCGGTCGCTTGGTCTCAAGGGGATCAACACCGTGGTCGTCAAGGAGGACCGCCCCGAGTTCCGCGGAATGGTGCACACCGTCCGCCACCTCGTGACGGTCGAGGAGGTCGACTGATCATGGCGGAGAACAACCCGCTCAAGATCCACAACCTCCGTCCCGCCCCGGGCGCCAAGACCGCCAAGACCCGTGTCGGTCGTGGTGAGGCGTCGAAGGGTAAGACGGCCGGTCGTGGTACCAAGGGCACCAAGGCCCGCTACCAGGTTCCGGAGCGCTTCGAGGGTGGGCAGATGCCCCTCCACATGCGTCTTCCGAAGCTGAAGGGCTTCAAGAACCCGTTCAAGACCGAGTACCAGGTCGTGAACCTCGACAAGCTGGCCTCGCTCTACCCCGAGGGTGGCGAGGTCACCGTCGAGGGTCTGGTGGCCAAGGGTGCCGTTCGCAAGAACGCGCTCGTCAAGGTCCTCGGCCAGGGCGAGATCTCCGTGGCGCTGCAGGTGACGGTCGACGCCGTCTCCGGCTCCGCCAAGGAGAAGATCACCGCCGCCGGCGGCACCGTCACCGAGCTCGTCTGACACCACTCAGACGATCGCTCGATGACATGAACGATCCCGACCGGGGATATCCCACAAAGGGGTATCCCCGGTTGGTCGTTCCACGGGGAGCTGTGCCGCCGGTAAGGTAGCCTGCACCGTTCGTTATTCGTATCCGTCGAACCTCAAGACCGTCACCCTTGACGCAGTTGCGCGGGGGTCGCAGGAGGCACCGTGCTCACCGCGTTCGCCCGGGCGTTCAAAACGCCCGACCTGCGCAAGAAGCTGCTCTTCACGCTGGGCATCATCGTGGTCTACCGGGTCGGTACCCACATTCCGATCCCTGGCGTCGACTACACGTCTGTCCAGCAGTGCGTAAAGGAGGCCTCTGGCAACCAGGGGCTCTTCGGCATGATCAACATGTTCAGCGGTGGCGCGCTGCTGCAGATCACGATCTTCGCGCTCGGCATCATGCCGTACATCACGGCGAGCATCATCCTGCAGCTGCTGACCGTGGTGATCCCGCGCCTGGAAGCCCTGAAGAAGGAGGGCCAGGCGGGTACCGCGAAGATCACGCAGTACACCCGTTACCTGACGGTGGCCCTCGCCATCCTGCAGGGCACCGGCCTGGTGGCCACCGCCCGCAGCGGCGCGCTCTTCGGCCAGTGCTCGGTCGGCAGCCAGATCGTGCCGGACCGCTCGATCTTCACCACCATCACGATGGTCATCTGCATGACGGCCGGCACCGCCGTCGTCATGTGGCTCGGTGAGCTCATCACCGACCGCGGCATCGGCAACGGCATGTCGATCCTCATGTTCATCTCGATCGCGGCGACCTTCCCGTCCGCGCTGTGGGCCATCAAGAAGCAGGGCAAGCTGGCCGACGGCTGGATCGAGTTCAGCACCGTCATCCTCGTCGGCCTGGTCATGGTCGGTCTGGTCGTCTTCGTCGAGCAGGCCCAGCGCCGTATCCCGGTGCAGTACGCGAAGCGCATGATCGGCCGTCGGTCCTACGGCGGTACGTCGACGTACATTCCGCTGAAGGTCAACCAGGCGGGTGTGATCCCCGTCATCTTCGCGTCGTCGCTGCTCTACATCCCGGCGCTGGTCGCGCAGTTCTCCGGCGGGAACTCCAGCTGGAAGGTCTGGATCAACGACAACCTGACCAAGGGTGACCACCCGATCTACCTGGTCAGCTACTTCTTGCTGATCGTTTTCTTCGCGTTCTTCTATGTGGCGATCTCCTTCAACCCCGAGGAAGTCGCCGACAACATGAAGAAGTATGGTGGCTTCATCCCGGGCATCCGGGCTGGCCGACCGACCGCTGAGTACCTGAGTTACGTGCTCAACCGGATCACCTGGCCGGGTTCGCTGTATCTGGGTCTGATCGCTCTCGTTCCAACGATGGCGTTGGTCGGGTTCGGGGCATCCGGTAACTTCCCCTTCGGCGGGACGAGCATCCTGATCATCGTGGGTGTGGGTCTCGAGACGGTGAAGCAGATCGAGAGCCAGCTCCAGCAGCGCAATTACGAAGGGTTCCTCCGCTGATGCGAATCGTCCTCGTCGGGCCGCCGGGAGCCGGCAAGGGAACGCAAGCCGTTCGCCTTGCCGAGAAACTGCGCATCCCGCACATCTCCACGGGCGACCTGTTCCGGGCCAACATCAGCCAGCAGACGGAGCTCGGGAAACTCGCGAAGTCCTACATGGACGCCGGCAATCTCGTCCCCGACGAGGTCACCATCGCGATGGCGAAGGACCGCATGGAGCAGCCGGACGCCGAGGGCGGCTTCCTGCTCGACGGTTTCCCGCGCAATGTCTCGCAGGCCGAGGCGCTGGACGAGCTGCTGAAGACCGAGGCCATCAAGCTGGACGCGGTACTCGACCTCGAAGTCCCCGAGGAAGAGGTCGTCAAGCGGATCGCCGGCCGACGTATCTGCCGCAACGACTCCTCGCACGTCTTCCACGTGACGTACAGCCCGCCGAAGAAGGAAGGCGTCTGCGACGTCTGCGGCGGTGAGCTGTACCAGCGGGACGACGACTCCGAGGAGACGGTCCGCACCCGGCTCGAGGTCTACCACACGCAGACCGAGCCGATCATCGACTACTACAAGTCGCAGGGGCTGGTCGTCACGATCTCGTCCCTCGGCCCGGTGGACGAGGTCACGCAGCGGGCGCTGGAGGCCCTCAAGCGCGAGGACGACGGCAAGTAGCCGTCAGCCAGTCACGGCCGTGGCACCCGAGAGGGCGTCACGGCCGTACTGTTGTGTTGGTAACCGGTTGACGCAGTGAGCAGTAGCGGAAGTAGACGGAGAGCGCAGGCCCCCATGGTGCAGATCAAGAGCCCCGAGCAGATCGCCAAGATGCGGGAGGCGGGGCTGGTCGTCGCCGCCATCCACGCGGCCACCCGTGAGGCGGCGGTGCCCGGAGCCAGCACCAAGGACCTGGACGAGGTCGCGCGCAAGGTGCTCGCCGAGCACAACGCCAAGCCCAACTTCCTCGGGTACGGCGGCTTCCCGGCGACGATCTGCACCTCCGTCAACGAGGTCGTCGTCCACGGCATCCCGTCCGAGGACGTGGTCCTCAAGGACGGCGACATCATCTCCATCGACTGCGGCGCGATCGTGGACGGATGGCACGGGGACGCGGCCTACACCGCCTTCGTGGGCTCGGGCCACGCTCCCGAACTCATCGAGCTCTCCCGGGTGACCGAGGAGTCGATGTGGGCCGGTATCGCGGCCATGAAGCCGGGCAACCGGCTGGTCGACGTCTCCCGGGCGATCGAGACGTACATCCGCCGCCAGCCGAAGCCGGGCGGCGGCAAGTACGGGATCATCGAGGACTACGGCGGCCACGGCATCGGGACCGAGATGCACATGGACCCGCACCTGCTGAACTACGTCGACCGCCGCCGCGGCAAGGGCCCCAAGCTGGTCCCGGGCTTCTGCCTCGCCATCGAGCCGATGGTCTCCCTGGGCACCCCGAAGACCGAGGTCCTCTCCGACGACTGGACGGTCATCACCACGGACGGCACCTGGTCCTCGCACTGGGAACACTCGGTCGCCCTGACCGAGCAGGGCCCCCTGGTCCTCACGGCCCCGGACGGCGGCAAGGCCAAGCTGGCGGAACACGGGATCACGGCGGCGCCGGACCCGCTGGGCTGAGAGGCCCCCGATCGCCCCGCCCGTCGTGCATACCATGCCGACGGGTGGGGCATCGTCATGAGAAGGCCGTGGAACCGCAGTGAATTCGTCTTTCGGGATGCGCTGACGTAGACTGACTCGTCGGCTCTCGTGCATCCGCATGTCCGCATGCGCCCGCAGGGGCACAGCGGGAGAGTCGATCAAGGTAGTCGATTCGAAGGGCGAAGCGTGGCCAAGAAGCAAGGTGCCATCGAGATCGAGGGCACTGTCGTCGAGTCTCTTCCGAACGCCATGTTCAAGGTCGAGCTCCAGAACGGCCACCAGGTCCTGGCACACATCAGCGGCAAGATGCGTATGCACTACATCCGCATCCTCCCTGACGACCGGGTCGTGGTGGAGCTGTCTCCGTACGACCTGACGCGTGGCCGGATCGTCTACCGCTACAAGTAGATCCCTCTGACTCGGAGAACCTCGATCCCATGAAGGTCAAGCCGAGCGTCAAGAAGATCTGCGACAAGTGCAGGGTGATCCGCCGTCACGGCCGGGTCATGGTCATCTGCGAGAACCCGCGCCACAAGCAGCGCCAGGGCTGACGTAACGACCTCCCTCTGCGGTTTCGCAGGGCTTCGCGCGACGCGAGCTGAATATGTTCATACGCAGGATCCAGACGGGCGGCAGCCCGGCTGACACCCCCGGTTCGGAGGCCGGGGACCCGGTTCGTACCTGATACGGCGGCCGGGAACCGATTCTGTGGAAGACCTCCGAAGACCACCAGGAGCCATTGAATGGCACGCGTTTCCGGTGTTGACATCCCGCGCGAAAAGCGCGTGGAGGTCGCCCTCACCTACGTGTTCGGCATCGGCCGGACGCTCTCTCAGCAGACGCTGGCAGAGACGGGCATCGACCCGAACACCCGTGTTCGTGACCTGAGCGAAGAGCAGCTCGTCGCGATCCGCGAATACGTGGACAACAACATCAAGACCGAGGGTGACCTCCGTCGCGAGATCCAGGCCGACATCCGCCGCAAGGTCGAGATCGGCTGCTACCAGGGTCTCCGTCACCGTCGTGGTCTGCCCGTCCGCGGTCAGCGCACCAGCACCAACGCCCGCACCCGCAAGGGCCCGCGTCGCGCCATCGCCGGCAAGAAGAAGCCGGGCAAGAAGTAGTCCTCGCAGCGGTCCCACCAGCTGCCGTAGGACCGACCACCTCCCGTAGGAGATTTCTACATGCCCCCCAAGGGTCGTCAGGGCGCTGCCAAGAAGGTGCGCCGCAAGGAAAAGAAGAACGTCGCTCACGGCCACGCGCACATCAAGAGCACGTTCAACAACACGATCGTCTCCATCACGGACCCGTCCGGCAACGTGATCTCCTGGGCCTCCGCCGGCCACGTCGGCTTCAAGGGCTCCCGGAAGTCCACGCCGTTCGCCGCGCAGATGGCCGCCGAGTCGGCTGCCCGCCGCGCCCAGGAGCACGGCATGCGCAAGGTCGACGTGTTCGTCAAGGGCCCGGGTTCCGGTCGTGAGACCGCCATCCGCTCCCTGCAGGCCACGGGCCTCGAGGTCGGCTCCATCCAGGACGTCACCCCGACCCCGCACAACGGCTGCCGTCCGCCTAAGCGTCGTCGCGTCTGACGCGAGGGCTCACGGTCGGTTCGGCTTCCGGCTGGGGGTGTGGGGGTTATCCCCCACATGTCGCAGTACGGCTGCCGTCCGCCGAAGCGTCGTCGCGTCTGACGTACGGCTGCTTCGCGCAGGCTTGGTTTCGGGCGGTACGGCTCTACAAGGGTCGTATCGCCCGTACCCTTGCAGTACCCGTCCCTTTTACCGGGGGCGGTTTCCGTCGGGCGTCAAATAGCGGGCGTCCACGAAAGAAGGATCTGATCCACACATGCTGATCGCTCAGCGTCCCTCGTTGACCGAAGAGGTCGTCGACGAGTTCCGCTCCCGGTTCGTGATCGAGCCGCTGGAGCCGGGCTTCGGCTACACCCTCGGCAACTCCCTCCGCCGCACCCTCCTGTCGTCGATCCCCGGTGCCGCTGTCACCAGCATCCGCATCGACGGCGTCCTGCACGAGTTCACCACCGTGCCGGGCGTCAAGGAGGACGTCACCGACCTGATCCTCAACATCAAGCAGCTGGTCGTCTCCTCGGAGCACGACGAGCCGGTCGTGATGTACCTGCGCAAGCAGGGCCCGGGTCTGGTCACCGCCGCCGACATCGCGCCCCCGGCCGGTGTCGAGGTGCACAACCCCGACCTGGTCCTCGCCACGCTCAACGGCAAGGGCAAGCTGGAGATGGAGCTCACGGTCGAGCGTGGCCGCGGTTATGTCTCCGCCGTGCAGAACAAGCAGGTGGGCCAGGAGATCGGCCGTATCCCGGTCGACTCCATCTACAGCCCGGTGCTGAAGGTCACGTACAAGGTCGAGGCCACGCGTGTCGAGCAGCGCACCGACTTCGACAAGCTGATCGTCGACGTCGAGACCAAGCAGGCGATGCGTCCCCGTGACGCCATGGCCTCCGCCGGTAAGACCCTGGTCGAACTGTTCGGTCTCGCCCGCGAGCTGAACATCGACGCCGAGGGCATCGACATGGGCCCGTCCCCGACGGACGCCGCCCTTGCCGCCGATCTGGCGCTGCCGATCGAGGAGCTGGAGCTCACCGTTCGGTCGTACAACTGCCTCAAGCGCGAGGGCATCCACTCCGTGGGTGAGCTCGTGGCGCGTTCCGAGGCCGACCTCCTGGACATCCGCAACTTCGGTGCGAAGTCCATCGACGAGGTCAAGGCGAAGCTGGCCGGCATGGGCCTGGCCCTGAAGGACAGCCCGCCCGGATTCGACCCGACCGCCGCCGCCGACGCCTTCGGCGCCGACGACGACGCGGACGCGGGTTTCGTGGAGACCGAGCAGTACTGAGCAGCACTGAACAGTGCTGAGCAGTATCTGATCGGTTGATGCCGGTGAGCGTCCGCTCATCGGGTTCCTGACCCCGGTACCTGATACGGCCGGGGCAGACACACAGGAGAAGAACAATGCCGAAGCCCACCAAGGGTGCCCGTCTGGGCGGCAGCGCCGCGCACGAGAAGCTGCTCCTCGCGAACCTCGCGAAGTCGCTGTTCGAGCACGGCCGTATCACCACCACCGAGGCGAAGGCCCGCCGCCTGCGCCCGTACGCCGAGCGTCTGGTCACCAAGGCGAAGAAGGGCGACCTTCACAACCGCCGCCAGGTGCTGCAGGTCATCACGGACAAGAGCGTCGTCCACACGCTCTTCACCGAGATCGGCCCGCGCTACGAGAACCGTCCGGGTGGCTACACCCGCATCACCAAGATCGGTAACCGCCGTGGCGACAACGCGCCCATGGCTGTCATCGAGCTGGTCGAGGCGCTGACGGTTGCGCAGCAGGCCACGGGTGAGGCGGAGGCCGCGACGAAGCGTGCCGCGAAGGACGCCGAGGTTGCTGCGCCGGCTGCCGAGGTCGAGGACGCCAAGGTCGATGTGACCAAGGCCGACGAGGACTCCGCCGAGGAGACCAAGGACGCGTGAGCGTCTGCGGGGTGCTGTTCGGCTCGCGGCTGCGGGTTCGTGGTGGCTTGTCGCGCAGTTCCCCGCGCCCCTGAAAGACAGGGCGTTGCGGGCCCGTTCCTCTTGAGGAGCGGGCCCGCTTTCGTGTTCCTGAAAGGATCTCTGGGTGAGTGATGAAGTAGAGCCTGGTTATCGGCGTGTTCGTCTTGATCTGTCCTATGACGGGAGCGAGTTCTCCGGGTGGGCCAGGCAGGCCGGGGGGCGGCGGACCGTGCAGGGGGAGATCGAGGACGCTCTGCGGACCGTCACGCGGTCGGGGGACGTCTCGTACGAGCTGACCGTGGCCGGGCGGACCGATGCCGGGGTGCATGCGCGGGGGCAGGTGGCGCATGTGGATCTGCCGGAGGCGGTCTGGCGTGAGCATCACGAGAAGCTGCTGAAGCGGCTCGCCGGGCGGCTGCCGCGGGATGTGCGGGTGTGGGCGCTCAGGGAGGCGCCCCGGGGCTTCAACGCCCGTTTCTCGGCCGTCTGGCGGCGCTATGCGTACCGGGTGACGGACAACCCAGGGGGAGTGGACCCGCTGCTGCGCAACCATGTGCTGTGGCACGACTGGGCGCTCGACGTCGACGCCATGAACGAGGCGGCCCGGGGGCTGCTGGGGGAGCACGACTTCGCCGCCTACTGCAAGCGGCGGGAGGGGGCCACCACCATCCGCACGCTGCAGGAGCTGAGCCTGGAGCGGGGGGCGGACGGGATCATCACGGCCACCGTGCGGGCCGACGCCTTCTGCCACAACATGGTGCGCTCGCTGATCGGGGCGCTGCTGTTCGTGGGGGACGGGCACCGCGGGCCGGACTGGCCGGCCAAGGTGCTGGCCGCCGGCGTACGGGACTCGGCGGTGCACGTCGTACGGCCGCACGGGCTGACGCTGGAGGAAGTCGGGTATCCGGCGGACGAGTTGCTGGCCGCGCGCAGCAAGGAGGCGCGCAACAAGCGGTCGTTGCCGGGGTGCGGCGGGTGCTGAGGCTCGTGTTCACTGCTTGACAGTGAAGTACTGCCAGGCGCCCCACGTGCTGGGGTTGGTGGTGTCCCTGCTGCTGTGGACGTACTCCGCTGCGATGCGGAACTTGCTTCCCACGGAGTTGGTCAGGGACATCTTGTAGCGGCCGGTGCTGACGGAACTCAGGGCCGCGCAGGGCGTGGTGGTCTGCGTGTGCCAGGCGCCGCTGTAGTAGCGCTGCACACGGAAGAGGATGCACTGGCCGGCCTTGTTGGGTGTGACGGTGACGTCCAGTTGCTCCTTGGCGGTGTGGTGGTACACCCGGTAGAGGGTGCTGCCGTAGTGCGTGCTCGTGTAGTAGCCGGAGAGCGTCTCCGAGACCCGCACCTGGGTCTGCGCGGTTCGGGCGACGGTCTTCGGGGCGTACCGGTAGTCGCCTGCGAACACCGCGCTGAACGTGGTGTTGCGGGTGAGCTTGTACGACCCGGCCAGGTTGCCGTTGCTGTCCACCGTCCCCGACTTCACCAGGACCGACGTGCCGCCGAAGGGCTGGGCGTAGATCGCCACCGTGCGCTTGTTGTACGTCGTACCGAGGTGTGTGGTGATCTTCGCGGTCTGGCCGTACGCGTACGTCGCGTGGTCGGTCGCGATGGTCAGGGACGTCGCGGTCCGGGAGACCTGGACGGTGGCGCTGGTGCTGCCCGCCTTGTGCGAGACGTCGCCGCCGTAGGTCACCTTGTAGGTGTTGGCGCCGCCGATCTGCGGGGTGTCCGAGAAGGTGAACGAACCGTCCGCGGCGACCTTGGCGTCGGCGAGTGCGGTGCCGGAGGTGTGGCCGAGGTCGGCCTTCGTGACCTTGACGACCCCTCCGGCGGCGAAGGGCGCTCCGGAGAGCGTGCCGGACACGGTCAGCTTCTGCGCGCGGGTGGACGTGGCCGGGGCCGTCATGGTGACCGTGGTGGCCAGCTTCGACGCCTGGACGAGGCTCGTCGTGCTCGCCGGGTCGTGGGTCGCGTCCCCGGCGTAGCTCGCGGCGTAGGTGTAGGTGCCCTCGGCCGGTGGGGTGTCGGTGAAGGTGAGGGAGCCGTCCGCTTTCGTCGTCACGTCCGGGAGCGCCGTCCCGTTCCGGGTGATGTGCACCGGCTGCCCCGCGGGCAGCGACACAGTCGAGGTCAGGGTGCCGGTGACGGTCAGCGGTCGGCCGGGGACGGTCGCGCTCGGGGCGGTGAGGTGGAGCGAGGTGGCCGCCGCCGGCCCCTGGGCGATGACCGGACCGCTGACCGTCTGCACGTCGGCACTGGCGGCCGTGGCGCCGGAGAAGGCGAGGAGCGCGGTGGACGTCAGCGTCGGCGTCGTGTCCGACACCTGTGTCCCGTCGACCCAGACGTACAGATGACCGGCGGCCACCTGGACGTCGACCTGGTGCGTGCCCTGGCGCAGTGAGGTGCTGAGGCGGACCAGCGACTGGTAGTCGATCGTCGGGGAGCCGGCCGAACTGCGACCGACGCCGACGAAGTTCTGGGCCTTGAGGGTGTCGTTCCAGGCGGTGGCGAGCGCGACCACCGTACCCGGTCGTCCCGCGACGCCGAGGCTGTCGCCGGCGCCGCCGAGTGCCGAGGCGGAGTTCTGGGCCGGGTCCAGCAGAGCGAGCGTCATGCCCTTCCCGCCGGTGCCGGGGCCGAACTTCGTGGTGAAGGTGGCCCGCAGTCCGTCGGTGCGCAACGGCTTGGTGTACACCGCCGTGCCCGCCAGATTGCTTGCGGCCGGGGTCAGCTGGACACCGCCGCCCTCGGCCTGCACCGCCGAGCCGTTGGTCTGCCACTGCCCGTCGCCGGTCGAGGTGGTCGTCGCCGTTCCGGTACCGGTGCCCTTGATCTGCACGTACATGGCGCCCTGGCTGTTGCCGTTGGCATCGGTCCCGGTGCCGGTGACCTCGTAGGAGGCGCTCAGATCCGCGGCTGACCGCGGAGTGAACGTCACGCTCTGCACCGCGGACTGCTCAGGACCGATGACCAGGCCCTCCGAGAGCTGTACCGGGCTGTTGAAGTCGCCCGTCGGCGCCTTGGCCTTGGTCACTGTCACCGGGATGTTGCCGGTGTTGGTGATGGTGAACGACAGCGACTTCGAGCTGCCGATCGGGACCTTGCCGAAGTCCAGCGAGCTCGTGGAGAACTCGAGGTGTCCCTGTCCCGTGATGGCCGTCCCGCTGACCGGCACGCTCAGCGTGTGCGGGGCGCCGCCGCTGCTGCTGACCACGAGTGCGTCGCTGTCGTTCTGCTCGCCGACTGGCGTATAGGTGACCGAGAGCACGAAGGACCCACCGGCCGGTACGACCGTCCCCGCGCTCGGCAGTCCGGAGGTGGAGAAGGCGCCGCCGGGGGAGTCGACCGCGTTGATGGTCTCCGGCTGGGTGCCGGTGTTGGTCACCTGGAGGTTCAGCGTCGAGGTGCTGCCGGTGGGCACGTCCCCGAAGTCCAGGGCGGCTGGTGCCGCTCCCAGGCCGGGCCTGGTGCCGACGCCGTGGAGCGCGAAGACCAGCTTCTGGCCGTCCGAGAGGTTCGCGGTCAGCGTGCCGTTGATGCCGCCGGTGGTGGTGGGGGCGAAGCTGATCGGCACGTCCAGGGTGGCGTTGGCCGCCAGTGCCGTGGGCTGCGCGGGGGTCGGGACGACGGACGGGTCCACCGAGAACCCGCTGGAGGCGGTGAGGCCGGTGACGCTGACGTCCTGCGTGGCCGTCAGCGTCATCCGGGCCGAACCGGTGGCGCCAACGCCGACCTGGCCGAAGTCCAGCGAGGTCGCGGTCAGCGCGGTCCTGGCCGGGCTGCCGAAGCCGTAGAGCACACCGTCCCGGGTGCCGACGTAGACCTTGCCGCCCTCGGCGGTCGGCGTGCTGAACTTCGTCGCGGTGCCGATCGGCGCGGACCACAGCAGTTGGAGCAGTCCATTGCCGTCGGGGGTGGGGCTGTAGGCGCGCAGGGTGCCGTTGGCGCCGGTGGCGTTGCTCGCGGACGTCATCCACACCAGTGCGCTGGACTCGTCGGTGCCGTTGGACGTGACCAGGGGAGAGCCGCTGGTGTAGCCGAAGGTGTCCTGGCTTTGGCCGGTGAGGGTGAGCGTCGGCGTACCGCCGTTGCGCACGCCGTACTTGAGGGCGCGCAGCGGCCCCTGGTTGCCGACGACGTAGACATAGCCGCCGTCGCCGCCCCAGAACGCGGGATGCCCCCACATGCCCTGATAGGGCCCGGACACGCTCACCGCGGCGTCGCCGCCCTGGGGTCCCTGGCCCATGCCCCCGAGGTTGTCGCGGTCGAGCAGGAACACCCGCCCGTCCTTGCCCTGCTGGACCAGCAGGTGCGGGTGTTCGCTGGTGCCGAAGCCGTCCGGCAGCGCCATCGGGGCGCCCGAGGAGATGTCCTGGTCGTTGAGGTCCAGGGTGGCGGCGTTGCTGGGGCTGAAGAAGTCGGCCGTGCTGAGGCTGTTGTCCGCGCCGACCTGGAGGCGTACGACGGACTCGGCCAGTGTTCCCTGGACGGTCTTGCCCGGGCCGGGCGCCGGGCTGATGCCGTTGCCGGTGCTGAAGAAGATCCGGCCGGAGCCGTCCGAGACCAGTCCGCCGCCCGCCTGCCAGATGCCGGCGCCGCCGGTGCCGACCCCGGTCGTGGTGGCCCACATCGAGGTGATGCTGTGCTTGGTGGTGCTCACCCCGACGACGTAGCCGCGGTAGGGCCAGGCGTCGCAGTGGGCACCGAAGCCCGCGTAGACGACGCCGTCCATCAGCAGCAGGCCGGGGCGCTGCTGCTGGTAGTAGGCGTCGAAGGGGGTGCTCGGGTCGTTGACGGGGCTTCCGGCGATGGTGACGGGCCACCCCGGGCGCTCGGCGCCGGAGGCCGGGTCCACCGCGTGCATCAGCCAGGTCGGGTGGCGGTGCGTGGAGGTGCCGTCGTCGATCTTGGTGGTGAAGTAGAGGGCGTTGGTGGACGGGTCGTAAACGGGGGTCGCGGTCGCCCCGATGTTGGGCACCAGGTCACCGCAGCCGATCGCCGAGGCAGGCCAGGACGGTCCGTAGTTCTTGCTCCACTTGATCGCACCAGTGGTGCGGTCGAGGCCGTACAGGGTGTTGCTCTCGGTGACCGCGATCACCTGGTCACCGAGCACCAGCGGCTGGGCGTAGATCTGACCGTCGAGCTGGGTGGCAAAGAGCCGGCCGAAGGCGGACGACTGGACGACCGCCGGGGAGAGCGAGGATTCGTGCTGGTCCCAGTTGGTGCGCAGGTTGTCGACGCCCTGGGTGTTCTGGTCGGCCTGGGCCGACGAAGCCACCAGGCTGATCATCGTGCCGATCAGCGCGGCGATGGCCGCGGCCACGACGGACATCAACCACGTATGCCGCCGGTTGCGATGACGGCCACCGCGTGCGGGCATGGAAAACCCGGGCAAATCGGAACCCCCCTCGGGTTCGCACCCGGAGCGGTCACGGGCACGGCACAAACGTGAAGACTAAGCGGTTGTTCCTATCATCAATTGAGGTTTTTGGGCACTATGGGGCGCGTTTCGCTTCGGCATCGTCAGCGGGAATGGCGTGTTCTCAGCCCGTGCCGACGAGCGTGCCCTTCACGAACTTCGTGTTGCCGGAGCCGCTCTGCCACGGGGACGTGACGCCCTGAAGGTGGCCCGAGTTCACCACGACATAGGCCGAGTAGTCGGCGCGCACGCCGTACTGAGGGCTCACGACTCCCGCTCCGTCGTCGTCCTTGCCCGTGAGGACGACCAGGCCGTCGGCGATGACCTTGCACAGGGAACTCGCCACCCCCAGCCCCGCGTACCCGCCGCCACCGGACCCGGCGTTCTTGCCGTCCCGGGTGAGTTGCACGGCGGACAGCAGGAGGACGCCGGTGGTGTCCGTCGCGTGGACGTACATGCCGTGCCAGCCGTTCCGGTCGGTGGAACAGGCGACCATCTTGATCACACCGGGCACGGACTCGATGTCGAACCCGTGCTTCGAGGACCACTCCGCACGGCAGCTGGTGAAGGAGGAGTTGCCCGCGCCCGACATCCACCAGCCGCAGCCGCCGACCCCCAGGACGTACACGTCGTGGAAGACGGAGTCGGTGGAGTTGTTCAGCACGATGCCGTGCGAGCCGGTCCACAGGACGGAGATGCGGTCGTAGTGCAGGCAGAACGGCGCCTGGGGGCCGCCAGTGGCGTCGAAGTTGTACCAGGTGTTGATCCCGACGCCGGTGACCGCACGGACGTGGACGTCGCGCAGTTGCAGATGCTGGATCTGCCCTGTGGCACGGATGCCGTCGATCTCCGCTCCACCGCGTGGCAGGTCGGAGCCGTCGATGGACAGCGAGAAGACGCGCTGCGCGTTGGCCTGGATCGAGTAACCCCCCAGCTGCTGGTCCAGGATCTCGACGACGGCGTGCCCCGTGAACGAGGGCAGGGGACGCAGGCCGGCCACCGGGTTCTGGGCGCCTGGTTGGGACTCACCGCCGGCGTGCGAACCCTGGAGGGTCACGTACGGGCCGATGCGCAGCGGAGCGCTCGTGCGGTACACCCCTGCGGGGAGCACGGTGACATTGCCCGGCCGGCAGGCGTCCAGTGCCGCCTGGATCGCCGCGGTGTCATCGGTGGTGCCGTCGCCCTTGGCGCCGTGGTCCTTGACGTTCACCCATCCCGCGTCCGCCGCCACGGCGGTGGCGTCGCCCGCCGAGACCGCTGTGGCGGAGACGGCGACGCCGCCCACCGCGAGGGCCGACCTTAGGACGGAGCGTCGTGAGTTCGAACTGGTCATGTGGTTCCCCCTGGGTGGTCGGAGATCGTCGATCTGCACCTCCCATCAGAGGGCAGAACGGTCTGCCCGGGGCGCTGGATGTGAAACCTGTTAGCTATCCCTCATTTCACAGAAGATAACGGACATGGAGTCACTTTCTTCCCATAGGTATCTAGTCAACTCTTACGCCCTTCACATAACTCGGATAATGTTTCGCAACTCGGCCATAGGTTCGACAGGGGTGGCCGAAAAACGGTGGGGGTCAACGGGCCGGTAGGGGCCCATGGGTGGTTTTTCATGAGTTCAGTTGGCCCGGTACGGGCCGGGGGGCGTCGTGCCGCGCGTCAGAGCAGTGGGCGAAGGAAAGCCGGGCGAGGTGTCGAAGCTCCGTTGGGGCTGCTGCCGTTGCCGCCCACGGACAAGGAGAAGTACTCCTACGCCCGAAGGAACCTGTGGATCCTGACGATCTGCTCGTTGATCAGCTTCTGCTGCCTGGTGGTGAGCCAGTTCAAACTGGCCCAGTCCACGCCGGTCCTGTGGATCTACACGCCGCTGCTGGTCTTCACGGTGGTCTACTACCTCGTGTCCCTGCGGGTGAACGGTTTCACCAGGGACTTCGACATCGCCCACCACAAGCAGCTCGTGCACAACTGGCGACCCGAGGTCTACCCCACGGTGGACGTGTTCCTGCCGGTGTGTGGAGAGCCAATCGAGGTCCTGCACAACACCTGGCGGCACGTCCGGCAGATGGCCGACCACTACCCCGGTGTCTGCGTCCCGTTCGTCCTGGACGACGGCGCTGACCCGCAACTGAAGGCGATGGCCCGTGACTTCGGGTTCCGTTATGGCACCCGGGAGAACCGTGGCTGGTTCAAGAAGGCCGGCAACCTGCACTTCGGGTTCGGGCAGTCCGACGGTCAGTACATCCTGATCCTGGACGCCGACTTTACCCCGCGCGCCGACCTGCTCGAAGAGCTGCTGCCGTACATGGAGTCCGACCCGTCCATCGGCATCGTCCAGTCCCCGCAGTACTTCCGCGTGCTCGACTCGCAGAACTGGATCGAGCGCGGTGCGGGCGCCGTGCAGGAGCTGTTCTACCGGTCGGTGCAGGTCTCCCGGCAGGGCAGTGACGGAGCGATCTGCGTCGGCTCCTGTGCCGTGTACCGGCGGGCCGCGCTGGAGACCAACGGCGGCACCACCCTGATCGAGCACTCCGAGGACGTGCACACCGGGTTCGACCTGCGCGGCCTCGGCTGGGACCTGCGCTATGTGCCCGTCGCCGTGTCCACTGGAGTGTGCCCGGACACCGCCGGCGCCTTCTTCAACCAGCAGTACCGCTGGTGTTCCGGCTCGATGAGTCTGCTCGGCAGCAGGAAGTTCTGGGAGCGCAAGATCAAGCTCTCCAGCCGCCTGTGCTACATGTCCGGGTTCTTCTACTACATCCACACGGCGCTGTTCACCTTCGCCGCACCGGTCATCCCGATCGTGCTGCTGGTGATGATGCCGGACAAGCTCAAGGTCGAGCATCTGCTCCTGGTGGTGCCCAGCATCGTCTACACCACGATCGTCTTCCCCATGTGGCACAAGGCGCCCTACCGCCTGGAGGCATGGGCTGCCCGCATGATGTACGGCTGGGCGCACGTCTTCGCCATCTGGGACATCCTGCGCAAGAACCGCATGGGCTGGCAGCCCACCGGCTCCTCCGGCGCCAAGAAGAACAAGACCCGCCGCTTCTGGATCGGCATGTGGGTCTGGAGCGGCGGCACCGCGCTGATCTGGGTCGTGGCGGCGGTCTACCGGACGTTCACGATGGACGCCCCGAACTTTGCCCTGGTCCTGTCCTCCGGAGTCTTCTACGCCCTCGTGGTGGGCCGGGTGCTGGTCCAGCCGCGGGAAAGGGCGGCGGCCTGATGCGCCTCCTCACTCGTACCCGTACCGCCCTGACGGCCGTCGTGCTGGCCGCACTGACCCTCAGCGGATGCTCGCTGCTCGGGGACGACGGGGGCAAGCCGTCGTCGGCCGGGCACGCCAAGGCCGGAGCCGATCCGTCGGGGAGCGCGAACAACGACATTCCCTACGACGTCACACCGCTGCTGAAGCCGGCGAAGAAGTACTACGGTGCGGCTCTCCCGGGAGCGCCGAACTCCCTCAAGCCCGTCGAGGCGTACACCGGGATGACCGGCAAGCAGCCGAACCTCCTCGAGTACTACGCGGCCTGGGGCGACGGCTTCGATGCCAGCGGAGTGCGCGCGGCCTGGAAGGAAGGCGCCCTGACGCTGATGTCCTGGGAGCCCTTCGACACCACCCTCGCCGACATCGCGGCCGGCAAGTCGGACGCGTACCTCAAGAAGTACGCGACCGCGGTCCGCAAGCTGAACCTGCCCGTGGTGATCGACTTCGCCGACGAGTTCAACGGGCACTGGGAGAAGTGGGGTACGAAGTACGTCACCCCCCAGCAGTTCGTGGCGGCCTGGCGGCACATCCACGACACGTTCGCCGACGTCGGAGCCTCGAACGTGATCTGGGCCTGGGCTCCCAACATCATCAACCCGGTCAAGAACGTACAGCTCAAGCCGTACTACCCGGGCGACGCCTATGTGGACTGGGTCGGCTTCGTCGGCTACTGGACGATCGACCAGGACAACGCCTTCAGCAGTGTCTTCGGACCCACCATCGACGAGGTCCGTACCTTCACCAAGAAGCCGATGCTCCTCCTGGAGACCGCGGCGATGGCGGGGGAGCGGCGACGGGCCGACATCCGCAACCTGTTCGCGGGTGTGGAGGCCGATGACAACATGCTCGGCTTCATCTGGTTCAACCAAAAGAAGCGTGCCGACTGGCGGTTGGAGGCGAGCCCGCTGGCACTCAAGGAGTTCAAGCGCCTCGCCGCTGACGACCGTTTCGGCTTCGACGTACGGAAGCCGTGATGACCTCCAAAAACGATCACTATTCGCCCCAGCCGCCCTACGATCCGTACGCCGAGGACGACGCCGGCGGCTGGTTCAACTCCAACGGTGTGCCCCCGAGGCAGTACCAGCAGCAGGAGTACGAAACACGGCAGTTCGTGGACCAGCAGACGTACCAGCCCTACGCCGCCGGCATCCCGGATCAGCCGCAGGCGGGTTATGACGACCAGCCGACGTACGCCCTGCGCACGGTCCAGTACCAGCAGGTTCCGGACGACGAGCCCGCGTACCACATCCCCGAGACGCCGGAGGCCGGCTGGGAGATGGAGGCGAGCCGTCGGCGGGCCTGGGTCAGCCGGGCGGTGCTGCTGTGCATCCTGGCCGTCCAGGCGGCGCTGTCGCTGCGGTTGTCCAACACCGCATTCCAGGACGAGGCGCTGTATCTGGCGGCCGGTCACTCCGAGCTTGCCAACCTGCTCCACGGCACCCCGCTGCCCCGCGACTACGCCGCGTACTTCTCCGGCTCGCCGCAGCTCTACCCGGTACTCGCCGCGATCGTGGACTCGAAGTTCGGGCTTGCGGGGGCGCGGACGCTGAGCCTGTTCTTCATGCTCTGCACCACCGGACTGCTGTACTCCTTCTCCCGGCGGCTGTTCAACGAACGGGCCGCCCTGGCGGGCGCGGCACTCTTCGCGGTGATCCAGTCGACCGTGGTGATGGGTTACTTCGCCACCTACGACGCGTGCGCGGTGTTCCTGCTGGCCCTGACCACCTGGATCGTCGTGCGCACGGCCCGTGCCCCGGTGATCACGGTGCTGCTGGCCGCACCCGTCGCCGTCCTGGCGGTCGGCGTGAAGTATGCGTCCGCGCTGTACCTGCCGACCATCGTCGTGCTGGCGCTGCTCACCGGGTGGCCCTACAAGGGCCGTAAGGCGTTCCTGCGGATGGTCCTGCTCGCCGCCGGTATCGGCGGTCTGCTGGTGGCGGGCATGTACACCACCAACTTGATGGACGGTGTGCGGCAGACCACGACCAACCGTGTGCACGGCACCGACACCACCGAGTTCCTGCTGACGCAGTCCGCCAAGTGGGGCGGGCTGATGTTCCTCGCGGCCGTCGGCGGCGCCGTCTCCTATGTCCGGCGCAGCCGCATGAACGAGTCTCCGCAGGCGCTCAGGCTCGGCGCCCCCGGCTGGCGGTGGCGGGCCCTGCTCGGCATCGTGCTGTGCGGAACGGCGCTGCTGGCGCCGGCGTACCAGGTCTACCTCGGGACCGTGGTGTCGCTGTTCAAGCACGTCGGCTTCGGCCTTCTGTTCGCCGCGCCGATGGCCGGTGTGGGCGTGACCCGCCTGGTGGGGGCGCACTTCCGCTACCCGCAGCTCGGCATCATGCTCTGGACCGCGATGCTGTGCCTGGGCATCCAGCAGGCGGACTGGCGCTTCGACATCTGGCCGAATTCCAGCAAGATGATCAGCGCCATCCAGTCCCATGTGAACTCCAAGGGCACCTACCTGGCCTCGACGCCGGAGGTACCCGTCTACTACCTGCGCGAGAAGTCCACCCACAAGCAGTGGAACAGCCTCTTCGGCATGGAGTACAAGGACAAGAAGGGCAAGTACTACAGCGGCGACCAGGCCTACAAGGAGGCCGTCAAGGACGGCGACTTCGACCTGATCGTGCTCGACGGGCTCACCAACCCGCGGGTTGACCACATCGTCGCCGCCGCCGTGAAGGGCAACGCCCACTACCGACTGCTGGCCGAGATCCCGTTCCGCAACGCGAACGGAACCAGCGAATACCGCATCTGGGTCAAGACGTCATGAACGCCCTCTCCATCGCAGGAAACACCGTGCCCATGCGGCTCACAGTCATCGGCACCGGCTATCTCGGTGCCACCCACGCCGCCTGCATGGCGGAGCTGGGACACGAGGTGCTCGGGGTCGACGTGGACCCCGACAAGGTCGCCGCGCTGCAGGCGGGGCGGGTGCCGTTCCATGAGCCCGGGCTGCCGGAGCTGATCGCGAAGCACACTGCGAGCGGACGGCTGCGGTTCACCACCGACTACGCGGCGGCCGGGGCCTTCGGCGAGGTGCACTTCGTGTGCGTCGGCACTCCCCAGCGCTCGGGTTCCGAGGGCGCCGACCTGACCTACGTCGACGCGGCCTTCGCGGCCATCGCCGAGCACGCGGCCGAGGGGGCCCTGCTGGTCGGCAAGTCGACCGTGCCGGTAGGGACGGCGGAGCGACTGGCGGCGCTGCACGAGGCTGCCGAGGTCGCGTGGAACCCGGAGTTCCTGCGCGAGGGCTTCGCCGTCGAGGACACGCTGCGGCCGGACCGGCTGGTGTTCGGCGTACGGTCTTCGCACGCGGAAACGATCCTCCGTGCGGTGTACGCCCCCGTCCTCGACGCGGGCACACCGCTGGTCACGGCCGACTTCCCGACCGCCGAGCTGGTCAAGACGGCCGCGAATGCGTTCCTCGCCACCAAGATCTCCTTCATCAACGCGATGGCCGAGGTCTGCGAGGCCGCGGGCGGCGACGTCGGCGTCCTGGCCGAGGCGATCGGCCACGACGACCGGATCGGCCGGAAGTTCTTGCGCGCCGGCATCGGCTTCGGCGGAGGCTGTCTGCCCAAGGACATCCGGGCCTTCGCGCACCGCGCCGGGGAACTGGGGGTCTCGCTGGACTTCCTGCGGGAGGTCGACGCGATCAACATGCGCCGACGCGACAAGGTTGTCGACGTGGCGCGCGAGCTGTGCGGGGGTTCGGTCCTGGGGGCCCGGATCGCCGTGCTCGGAGCGGCCTTCAAGCCCGACTCCGACGACATCCGCGACTCGCCCGCGCTGAACGTGGCCGCCCGGCTGCGTCTCGACGGCGGCGACGTAACGGTCTACGACCCCGAGGCGCTGGACAACGCCCGCAAGGCGTTCCCGCTCCTCGGTTACGCGGTGTCGGCCGAGGAAGCCCTGCGGGGAGCCGACCTCGTGCTGCATCTGACTGAGTGGCCGCAGTTCCGGGAGATCGACCCGGAGCATGCCGCCGGGCTCGTGTCCCGTCCGCTGATCGTGGACGGCCGGGGGGTGCTCGACGCGGACCGCTGGACCGCTGCGGGCTGGCACTTCCGGGCGCTGGGCAGACCCGCGCCCGCTGGGGAGAGGTCCCTTCGGGGCCTCTAGGGAGGGGAAGAAACGGACATGACGAGCCTCGACAGATACCCGGGCGTCCGGGTCACCGTCGTGATGCCCACCTACAACGAGGCCGCGAACCTGCCGCGGATGGCCGAGCTGGTGCTCGGGCTGCGGATCGACGGGCTGCATCTGAAGATCGTCGACGACTCGAGCCCTGACGGCACCGGGCGGATCGCCGAGGAGCTGGCGGAGAAGTACAACTGGGACGGGCGGTACCGGATGAGCGTGCTGCACCGGACCGAGAAGGACGGGCTCGGGCGGGCCTACGTGGCGGGCATGAGCGCCGCGCTCGACGAGGGCGCCGAGTACGTCGTGCAGATGGACGCCGACGGCAGCCACCCGGTGGAAGCGGTCCCACGGATGCTCGGAACGGCCATCGCGTCCGGCGTGGGCCTGGTCGTCGGCAGCCGGTACGTCGAGGGCGGCTCGCTGGACGAGGAGTGGGGCAAGCACCGCGTCCTGCTCTCCCGGTTCGCCAACCGCTACGCCCGGACCGTGCTCGGCACCAAGATCCGGGACATCACCGCCGGCTTCAACCTGTGGTCGGCCGCGACGCTGCGGGACATCGACCTCGCGACCCTGGACAGCGCCGGATACAGCTTCCAGGTCGAGCTGAAGTTCAAGGCCGTCCGGGCCGGGCACAGCGCCGTCGAGATCCCGATCCGCTTCGAGGAGCGCACGGAGGGCGTGTCCAAGATGAACCTGTCGACGCAGATCGAGTCGGCCGTGATGCCGGTGCGGCTGCGGCTGCGCAACCGGCGGGGCTGAGCGCCACCGTGAGCGGACGGCATGCGCTTCCGTCGCGGACGGGGAAGCTGTACGGCGAGATCGCGAAGTTCGGCCTGGTGGGAGCCTCGGGGTTCGTGGTGAACCTCGCGGTCTTCAACGCCATCAGGACCGTCACGCAGTGGCAGACGGTCCGGGCGAGCGTCCTGGCGACCGCCGTCGCGATCCTCACCAACTATCTCGGCCTGCGGTACTTCACGTACCGCGAGCGGACCCAGGAGGACCGCGGCAGCAAGCGGAGGGAGATGACTCTCTTCCTCTTCTTCAGCGCGGTCGGCCTGGTCATCGAGAACGGGGTCCTCTACGCGGCCACCTACGGGCTGGGCTTCGACGGCACGATCGCCAACAACGTCAGCAAGTTCGTCGGCATCGGCATCGCGACCCTGTTCCGCTTCTGGTCCTACCGGACGTGGGTCTTCCGGACGGCCGCCCCGCCGGCCGACCCGCTGCCGTCCTACCCGGAGCCCGTGCTGAGCGGGGCCTGGGAGCGGAGCTGACCGGACCGGCGCGCTCGACGGCGGACCCGTACGCCTCGACGGCGGGCCGGTCAGCCGTTCGCGGCGGCCGACGCCTGCGCCTCGCCCCGCCGGTTGATCTGGCGGAACGTGAACAGCTGCAGGTCGTTGCCGGCGGCGAAGACGTTCGTGGAGTTCTTCGTCACGTCCTTGCCGTTGGTGAAGCCCACGGTCGTGAAGTAGGCGTAGCGGCCGTAGGAGTTGGCCGTGGTGAGGCAGGTGGCGGCGTTGCAGAAGTCCTTCACGCCCTTGCCGGGCAGGGACGTGACGAAGCCCTTCTTGTCCGACTGGGTCCTGGCCTTGGCCGCCTGGGCCTGGGTGTCGAAGACGGCCACGCCGACCGTCACCGCGACGCCGTCCTTGCTGTAGGTGACGCGCATCAGACGGGTGCAGTCGTTGCCGGTGAGGACGGCCGGGAGGGTGCCTTTGGCGGCCGACGCGCAGTTCTTCGTGTCGGCCGTGGCGCCCTTCTTGTAGACCGCCGAGCCCATGGTCAGCTGGGAGCCCGGGAAGAGGGTCTCCACGCTGAGCGGGGCCGTGTCCTTTGCCTTGCTGGAGATGAACTCCTTCGGGTCCAGCGGGGGCGGCGCGCTGGTCGGCGCGAAGGACGGGGCCGAGGCGCTGCTGCTGGGGATCGAGGCGCTCGCGGGCAGGTTGGACGGGCTCCCGGAGGCGTTGTTGTCGCCGTTGGCCGAGACGACGGCCAGGGCGACGGCGGTGCCTATCGCGATGGTGGCCACCGCGCCGCCGCCTATGAACAGCAGCCGGCGCCTTCGGTTGCGGGTCTCGGACGCCTCGGCGAGCGCCGCCCAGTCCGGCGTCCGGCTGTCGCCGCCGCTGTTCCACGGCTGCTGGGATTGCGGTTTCCAGGGATCCCACTGGGACTGAGGTCCCCCCTGCTGCCCAAAGCTCATGGGGCGCATCTTAGTGGGGGTGCGCGTGGTGCCGGTGGGCCTGTGGACAACGGGCTCGTTTTGACCCGCCCGGATGACCCCGGTATTCTGCTTCTTCGTTGTGTATTGGCTCGCTCGTACTCACGAGAAGCCCTTCACACAGGTTCCCTGGAGCAGTTACCAGTGGGCGGCATACGGGCAGTGGCCCGGCATATTTGTCGTCCCCAGCTGCACGATCGCTTCAGTGATGCCATTTTCAGCACCCATCCACTGAAGAAGAAGGCTGCGAAGTGCGTACGTACAGCCCCAAGCCCGGCGATGTGACTCGCCAGTGGCACGTCATCGACGCTCAGGACGTTGTCCTGGGGCGTCTTGCCACCACCGCCGCGTCGCTCCTCCGCGGCAAGCACAAGCCGATCTACGCGCCCCACGTCGACACCGGTGACTTCGTCATCATCATCAACGCCGACAAGGTGCACCTGTCCGGCAACAAGCGGACCCAGAAGATGGCGTACCGCCACTCCGGCTACCCGGGTGGTCTGCGCTCCGTCCGCTACGACGAGCTGCTGGACAAGAACCCCGAGAAGGCCATCGAGAAGGCCGTCAAGGGCATGCTCCCCAAGAACTCCCTGGGCCGTCAGATGCTCTCGAAGCTGAAGGTCTACAAGGGTGACCAGCACCCGCACGGCGCGCAGCAGCCGCAGCCGTTCGAGATCACCCAGGTCGCGCAGTAAGTCCGGCCACCCCTAAGACTGAAGAGAATCTGAGGAGAATCGTGGCCGAGACCACTGCCGAGCAGCCGCTCGAAGAGCTTGACATCGACAGCTACACCACGGAGTCGGACGTCCCCGTCGAGGGCGAGTACACCTCCGAGTCCCTCGCGTCCCGCTTCGGCGACCCCCAGCCGGCCGCCGGCCTGGGCCGCCGCAAGAACGCCATCGCCCGCGTCCGGATCGTCCCGGGCACCGGCAAGTGGAAGATCAACGGTCGCACCCTCGAGGACTACTTCCCGAACAAGGTGCACCAGCAGGAAGTCAACGAGCCCTTCAAGGTGCTCGAGCTCGAGGGCCGCTACGACGTCATCGCCCGCATCGCCGGTGGCGGTGTCTCCGGTCAGGCCGGTGCGCTCCGTCTCGGTGTCGCCCGCGCGCTGAACGAGGCCGACGTCGACAACAACCGCGGTCCGCTCAAGAAGGCCGGCTTCCTCCGCCGCGACGACCGTGCGGTCGAGCGCAAGAAGGCCGGTCTGAAGAAGGCCCGCAAGGCCCCGCAGTACAGCAAGCGCTAAGCTTCGCTGCCTGCTCTTCCGCGAACGCCCCGGCGGCACGCCACAGTGCTGTCGGGGCGTTCGTTTATCACCGTCGGGGGCGTATAACGGCACAAGACGCTCAACGGCTTGTGTGATCGGATGCCGCTATCCGATGGGTGTACGCCGCCCGCAACCGACGTTTCCTCAGGAGGACAAGTGGGACGACTCTTCGGCACGGACGGCGTACGGGGCGTCGCCAACGCGGACCTGACGGCCGAGATGGCGCTCGGTCTGTCGGTCGCGGCGGCGCACGTGCTGGCCGAGGCGGGAACGTTCGAGGGCCACCGGCCAACGGCGGTCGTCGGACGGGACCCCCGTGCGTCCGGGGAGTTCCTGGAGGCCGCTGTCGTCGCGGGCCTCGCGAGCGCCGGCGTGGACGTGCTGCGCGTCGGTGTGCTGCCGACGCCCGCGGTGGCGTACCTCACCGGCGCGCTCGGCGCCGACCTGGGCGTCATGCTCTCCGCCAGCCACAACGCCATGCCCGACAACGGCGTCAAGTTCTTCGCCCGTGGCGGCCACAAGCTCGCCGACGAGTTGGAGGACCGGATCGAGGCGGTGTACGACTCCCACCGGCACGGTGAGCCCTGGGAGCGGCCCACCGGGGCGGGCGTCGGACGGGTGCGGGACTACGAGGAGGGCTTCGACAAGTACGTCGCCCATCTGATCGCCGTACTCCCGAACCGGCTGGACGGACTGAAGATCGTCCTCGACGAGGCGCACGGCGCGGCGGCGTGGGTGTCGCCGGAGGCGTTCTCCCGGGCCGGGGCCGAGGTCGTCACGATCGGCGCCTCGCCGGACGGGCTCAACATCAACGACGGCTGCGGCTCGACCCACCTCGACAAGCTGAAGGCCGCGGTCGTCGAGCACGGGGCGGCGCTCGGTATCGCGCACGACGGTGACGCGGACCGGTGCCTGGCCGTGGACCACACCGGGGCGGAGGTCGACGGCGACCAGATCCTGGCCGTACTCGCGCTGGCCATGCGGGAGCGGTCCGTGCTGCGGGCCGACACCGTGGTGGCGACCGTGATGTCCAACCTCGGGTTCAAGCTGGCGCTGGAGCGGGAGGGGCTGACGCTCGTCCAGACCGCGGTCGGGGACCGGTATGTGCTGGAGGAGATGAAGCGGCACGGCTACGCGCTCGGCGGCGAGCAGTCCGGGCACGTGATCATCCTGGACCACGCGACGACCGGGGACGGCACGCTGACGGGGCTCCTGCTGGCGGCGCGCGTCGCGGAGACGGGGCGGTCGCTGCGGGACCTCGCGGGGGTGATGGAGCGGCTGCCGCAGGTGCTGATCAATGTGCCGGACGTCGACAAGTCCCGGGTGCGGACGTCCGCGGAGCTGGCGGCGGCCGTTTCCGAGGCCGAGCGTGAACTCGGCTCCACCGGGCGGGTGTTGCTGCGGCCTTCCGGGACGGAGCCGTTGGTCCGGGTCATGGTCGAAGCCGCCGACATCGATCAGGCCCGGTCGGTGGCGGGGCGGCTGGCCGACGCGGTGAAGTCGGCGCTGGGGTAAGGGCCGCAACGGGCCCGGGCCGGGTTCGGGGCGGCGGAATTCCTGATGGCGGGCTGTCCCTATGGGGCGCTGATGTTCCGGCGTTGAGAGGCCCACAACCACTTCTGGGTCAAGAGGGTCACGGTGCCGGCCAGGACGATGCCCATGAGGTTCAGGAGCAGTTGTTCCGTCGAGCCCCAGGCCTGGCGGTACTCGGTGTAGGCGAAGGCGACGGCCGCGTTGGCGGCGGCCGGGACCGTGGTGACCGAGATGGCCACGCCCACCAGGAGGCCCGACTTCGCCGAGGTCAGCGACAGGGTGCCGGCGATGCCGGCCAGGACCGCCACGACGAACGAGAAGGCGTCGGGGCGGTAGATGAAGTTGGTGTTGGGGCGCTCGGCCTCCAGACGCACCTTGGTGAACAGGTTGATGCTGTCCATGACGTAGGTGAAGCCGACGGTGATCAGCATGGCCACCGCGAAGCCGACCAGCAGCGCGGTCAGCGAGCGCAGGGCCAGGCGCGGATGGCGCTGGACCACCGAGGTGCAGATACCGGCGAGCGGGCCGAACTCCGGGCCCACCGCCATCGCGCCGACGATCAGGATGGCGTTGTCGAGCACGACACCGCAGGCCGCGATCATGGTGGCGAGGGTGATGAAGGCGACGTAGGTGACGGAGAGCGTCGACTCCTCGTGGGTGGCGTCGGTCAGCTGCTCCCAGAGCACCGCGTCCGCGCCCTCGCCCGGGGCCTCCTCCTCCGCCTTGTCGGCCCGCGCGGACAGCGACAGGTCGATGTTCTCGACGGCGATGGAACCGGTCCGGTCCACTCCCAGGTCCCGCAGCGCGCCGATCAGTTCGTCGCCGGCCTCACGGGCGACATCGCACATCACCACGTCCCCGGCGGGGTTGCGGGCGGCGCCGGGCAGGACGACGAGATGAGCCGTCCCGACCGTCTTCTCGATCAGCCGGACCACGTCGTCGGTCCGGCCGGCCGGGGTGATCAGGCGAAGGTGCAGCATGGGCGCAGACTAACGGTCACAGCTTGCGCAGGCTCAGGCGCTGGACCTTGTGGTCGGGGCCCTTGCGGACGATGAGGGTGGCGCGGCCGCGGGTGGGGGCGATGTTCTCGACCAGGTTGGGCTTGTTGATCGTGCGCCACAGGGTGCGGGCGTAGTCGAGGGCCTCCTCCTCGGAGACCTGGGTGTACTTCCTGAAGTACGAGTCCGGGTTCTGGAAGGCGGTCTGGCGCAGCTTCTTGAACCGGCTGAGGTACCAGCGCTCGATGTCCTCGCCGCTCGCGTCGACGTACACACTGAAGTCGAAGTAGTCGGCGAGACCGACGCGGGTGCGGCCGTCCTTGCCGGGGAGGGCGGGCTGCAGCACGTTGAGGCCCTCGACGATGAGGATGTCCGGGCGGCGGACCGTGAGCCGCTGGTCCGGCACGATGTCGTAGATCAGGTGGGAGTAGACGGGGGCGGTGACCTCGTCCTTGCCGGCCTTGATGTCGGCGACGAAACGGGTGAGGGCACGGCGGTCGTACGACTCCGGGAAGCCCTTGCGCGACATCAGACCGCGGGCCCGGAGCTCCCGGGTGGGCAGCAGGAAGCCGTCGGTGGTCACGAGCTCGACGCGGGGGTGCTCGGGCCAGCGGGACAGGAGCGCCTGGAGGAGACGGGCGACGGTCGACTTCCCGACGGCCACCGATCCGGCGACGCCGATGACGAACGGCGTGCCGGACTGGGAGCCCTGCTCGCCCAGGAACGTGTTCAGGGCCCCTCTCAGCCCGTCCGTGGCGCCGACGTAGAGGTTGAGGAGCCGGGAGAGCGGGAGGTAGATGTCCCGCACCTCGTCGAGGTCGATGACGTCACCGAGACCGCGCAGCTTCTCGACCTCCTCCGCGGTCAGCGGCAACGGCGTCTTGTCCCGCAGCGCGCTCCACTCGGTTCGGGTGAGGTCGACGTAGGGAGTCGCCTCCGGCCTCTGCCGGTGGGCGCTCCGGGGCATCGAGGAGACCGGAGAGATCACAGTCCATTGTTAACGGAGTTTGAACGGGGTGGGGGGTGGGGTGCGTCACGCTCGTCCGCGCGGGCTCGTATGGCCGTGGGAATTTCCGATTTCGGGCACGATCGCTGTCTTTCCGACGGCGATTCGGCCTTAGGCTGCGGGCCATGTGCGGAATCGTGGGATACGTGGGGGCGCAGTCGGCGCTTGATGTCGTGATGGCCGGGCTGAAGCGGCTGGAGTACCGGGGGTACGACTCGGCGGGTGTCGCCGTGCTGGCGGACGGAGGGCTGGCGGCGGCCAAGAAGGCCGGGAAGCTGGTGAACCTGGAGAAGGAGCTGGTCGACCGGCCGTTGCCGACGGGTTCGACCGGCATCGGGCACACCCGGTGGGCCACGCACGGCGGACCGACCGACGCGAACGCGCATCCGCATCTCGACAACGCGGGGCGGGTCGCGGTCGTCCACAACGGGATCATCGAGAACTTCGCCGTGCTGCGGGCGGAGTTGGCGGAGCGGGGCCACGATCTCGCCTCCGAGACCGACACCGAGGTCGTCGCCCACCTGCTCGCCGAGGAGTTCTCGTCCTGCGCCGATCTCGGCGAGGCCATGCGGCTGGTGTGCCGGCGGCTGGAGGGCGCGTTCACGCTCGTGGCGGTGCACGCGGACGAACCCGATGTCGTCGTGGGCGCGCGGCGGAACTCCCCGCTGGTGGTGGGCGTTGGTGAGGGCGAGGCGTTCCTGGCCTCCGACGTCGCCGCGTTCATCGCCCACACGCGGTCGGCGATCGAGCTGGGCCAGGACCAGGTCGTCGAGCTGCGCCGCGACGGCGTGACGGTGACGGGCTTCGACGGCGCGCCCGCGGAGGTCCGGACCTACCACGTGGACTGGGACGCCTCCGCCGCGGAAAAGGGGGGCTATGACTACTTCATGCTCAAGGAGATCGCCGAGCAGCCCAAGGCGGTCGCCGACACGCTGCTCGGCCGCATCGACGCCGGCGGTTCGCTGACGCTGGACGAGGTGCGGATCAGCGCCTCGGAGCTGCGCGAGGTCGACAAGGTCGTCATCGTCGCCTGCGGTACGGCCTTCCACGCCGGGCTGATCGCCAAGTACGCCATCGAGCACTGGACGCGCATCCCGTGCGAGGTGGAGCTGGCGAGCGAGTTCCGCTACCGGGACCCGATCCTGGGCGCGCGGTCGCTCGTGATCGCCATCTCCCAGTCCGGCGAGACGATGGACACGCTGATGGCGCTGCGGCACGCCCGCGAGCAGGGTTCCAAGGTGCTGGCCATCTGCAACACCAACGGCTCGACGATCCCCCGCGAGTCGGACGCGGTGCTCTACACGCACGCCGGTCCGGAGGTGGCCGTCGCCTCGACGAAGGCCTTCCTGACGCAGCTGGTCGCCTGCTACCTGGTCGCCCTCTATCTGGGCCAGGTGCGCGGCACCAAGTGGGGCGACGAGATCGGCGCCGTGATCCGCGACCTCGCTCGGATCTCGGTCGAGGTCGACCGCGTCCTGGAGACGATGGAGCCGGTACGGGCGCTGGCGCGATCCCTCGCCGACAAGAACACGGTGCTCTTCCTCGGGCGGCACGTCGGCTACCCGGTGGCCCTGGAAGGCGCGCTGAAGCTGAAGGAACTCGCCTACATGCACGCCGAGGGCTTCGCGGCGGGGGAGTTGAAACACGGCCCGATCGCCCTGATCGAGGAGGATCTGCCGGTCGTGGTCGTGGTGCCCTCGCCCCGGGGCCGCTCCGTCCTCCACGACAAGATCGTGTCCAACATCCAGGAGATCAGGGCGCGGGGTGCGCGGACCATCGTGATCGCGGAGGAGGGGGACGAGGCGGTGGTGCCGTACGCCGACCACCTGATCCGCATCCCGGCGACCCCGACCCTCCTCCAGCCCCTGGTCGCCACGGTCCCGTTGCAGGTGTTCGCCTGCGAACTGGCGACGGCCCGCGGCAACGAGGTGGACCAGCCGCGGAACCTGGCGAAGTCGGTGACGGTGGAGTGAGCGGGCGGCGGTAGAACCTCCGGGCGCGGAAAGGGGCGTACGGCCGCAAGACATGCCGTACGCCCCTCTGTCATCCGGGCCCGATCAGACCCCGGTCAGATGGCGAAGCAGGTCTTCGGCACCCAGCCGTTCTTGGTGTCGCCGCCGTAGAGCCACTGGTTGCTCGTCTTGCCGCAGGCCGTGTACGAGCCGCCCTTGTAGGACTTCCCGTCGTTGCAGACGGCGCCCTTCGCGCCCTTGGCCCAGATGCCGACGGCCGTGGCACTCGTCTTCGGCGAGGTGCGGACGTTGACGGTCTCCTTGGGCTTGACGTTGACGAGCGCCTTGCTGCAGTCCGTCGGCAGGGTCGCCGCGGCGGCGGTCCCGGCGGTGGCGACGGTGCCGGTGAGGGCCGTACCGATGAGGGCGGCGGTGGCGAGCGCGGTGCCCAGAGACTTCAACTTCAAGGCTGTTTCCTCCCGTTACTTGCGATGGTCACCGCAAAGGCTACTGGGGGAGGGGCCGGCCGATGATCTTGGGGGTGTCGAGGGCTTGGACGAGTTGGCGGCGGCGTGGAAAACCAGTGGAAGGGCGCCGACTTGGGCCCCTACCGTGCTGCCGACCGAGTCGTCTGGGTGAGGACGTGCCGTTGTACACCGTGTGAGACCTCCCGAGCGCTGAATCGTCGCGCGTCGCACCTGTGCGCCGCGCTCCTTTTGCTGCGGACTTCTCACTGAAACCGGTGTACTTCTGTGCTCACCAACTGGGTGGTCATGCCCACCTGCCTGCCGCTCGTCCTGCGCCGTTGCCATACGTGCGCGTCGGAGCGTTTCCGGGCGAACGGTAAATTCCGCGTCAACGCGAACCACAAGCTCATCGACGCCTGGCTGCTCGTGCTCTGCACGGCGTGCGGGGAAACCGCGAAGCTCACGGTTTTCGAGCGGATGAACGTGCGTTCAGTACGACCTGAACTGCTGGACCGGCTGCACGCCAACGACCTCGGTCTGGCAGCCGAGTTGCTCCAGGATCCTGTCGTACGGCGGCGTGATCGCGTCGCCCTCGACTGGGACGGCGCCTGGCGCCTCGACACGGGCGGAACCGATCACCTGGACCGCGAGGTGATCGACGTCTCGGTCCACTTCGCGGCGCGGATTCCGGTCCGGCCGGTGCGGCTCATCGCGGAGGGCTGCGGGCTTTCGCGAGCCGAGGTCGAGCGTCTGATCACGGAGGGGAAGGTCGTTTCGGCGATCCGCCTGAACGGCAAGCTCTCCGGCGACTTCACCTTCACCCTGAAGCGCTGAGCCCTCCCTGGAATGGGGCCTGTCCGGCAGGATCTTCCGGACAGGCCCGGCCCCGGTATTTGAATAGGTAGACGTGAGGAGACACCTTGGTCAGCCCTTCAAACTTCGGTGCGTTGCTGACCCGGCTCATCAATCACCGCCGCATGGCTGTCGTACGGCTGTCCCTGGAGTCCGGCGTTCCGGTGACCGAACTCCGCTCGATGATGACGGGCACTCCGCCGAGGGCACCGCAACTCACGGCGCTCGCCCCCGCGCTCGGCCTCCACACCGCCGATCTCTTTGTGATCGCCGACTTTCCTAGAACGGCACCGGCACCACTCACATCCCGCGACCGGGGCGTAGGAGCCGCGATCGTCGATGTTGTCCGCGTCTTGATGGCGCTACCGCCGGAGCAGACAGCCCACATCAATCGACTCGTTGATCAGATGCCTCTGGAATCGGAGGACAGCCCGCTCGCTTCACCGTTCATCTACGACCAGCGTGAGGCCGGGTTCGGTGCGGTACTCGGCAACCTGCTGTGCGGTAACCGGAATCTGCGCTCTGTGAGTGTCGCGGCGAAGGTCCTGGCAGTGATGACCGACGGCGGCCTGTACCGGGCCGCTTCCACCATCAGCGGCATCGGAAGGGGCCGAGTTCCAGTGACCCCGGGCGTCGTGACGGGCTTCGCGACCGCACTCGGCATTCCGGGCGGCAGCCTTGCCGCCATGGCGGGAGTCGAGCTCGGGAAGCCGTCACGACCTGATGATCCGGCGGTTGCCGAAAGGGCGGAGTTGCTGTGGAAGTGCCGGCGGCTGACCAAGGCTCAGGTCGAGTACGTGCGGGGCGAAGCGGAGTCGATGCTGGTAGCGGTGCCGCAGGATGCGCCCGGCGAGGACTGGCACCGGGTCCGTCATCGGGATGGACGATGGTGGGGCGCACCGAGGGGCTGACTGGCTTCGACGGCAATTCGACTGATGCCCGGGAGTTTCCCGGTGCCTGAACGTTTTGTCGCGGCTCGACCGGGCCGGACTCGTGGAGAGTGCGGAAACTGCTCACCGAGACCGAGGAGGCGTCCTGACCAGGGCTGTCTGACGACCGTAGAGTGCCCGCATGAGCATCATCGGCGTCGGGATCGACGTGGCTGAGATCGCGCGGTTCGAGGCGTCGCTGAAGCGGACGCCCGGGATGGCGGAGCGGCTGTTCGTGGAGAGCGAGTTGTTGTTGCCGAGCGGTGAGCGGCGGGGGGTTGCCTCGCTGGCCGCGCGGTTCGCCGCCAAGGAGGCCCTCGCCAAGGCGCTCGGGGCGCCGGCGGGGCTGCACTGGACCGATGCCGAGGTGTATGTCGAGGACAGTGGGCAACCGCGTTTGCGGGTGAAGGGGACGGTGGCGGCCCGGGCGGAACAACTGGGCGTGCGGTCCTGGCACGTGTCGCTCAGTCACGATGCCGGGGTTGCCTCGGCCGTAGTCGTCGCCGAAGGCTGACTTGTCGGAAGGGTGGGGGCGCCGTCGTGGCCTTGGCTACCGCGTTCACGAGGTTGTTCGGCGTGCGGTATCCCATCGCGTCGGCACCGATGGGCGGGTCCGCCGGTGGGGCGCTGGCGGCTGCCGTTTCCCGCGGGGGCGGGCTTGGACTGCTCGGTGGAGCGTACGGTGATCCGGCCTGGCTGGAGCGCGAGTTGCCGGTCGTGGCGGGGGCCGGTCAGCCCTGGGGTGTCGGGTTTCTCAGCTGGGCCGTGGGGGTTCGGGCCGTTGAATTGACGTTGGAGTACCGGCCCCATGCGGTGATGTTGTCCTTCGGCGATCCGCGTCCCTTCGTCGAGCGGATCCGTTCGGCGGGGGCCGCCGTGGTCATTCAGGTCACCGATCTCCACGAGGCTCGGCGGGCGGTGGATCTCGGCGCCGACGTCATCGTGGCTCAGGGGACGGAGAGCGGTGGCCATGGGGCCCGGAAGGGGCGGTCCACCCTGACCTTCGTGCCGGTGGTCGTGGATCTGGCGGGCGGCGTGCCGGTGCTGGCCGCCGGGGGTATCGCGGATGGGCGGGGAATCGCCGCCGCGCTGGCGCTGGGCGCGGCCGGGGCGCTCATCGGCACGCGGTTCCAGGCCACCGCCGAGGCCACCGTCGATCCAGCCGTCGTCAGGACGATCCTCGACGGGCGCGGGGAGGAAACGGAACGCAACCGGATCCTTGACATCGCCCGGGGCTCCGACTGGCCGTCCACCTACACGGCCCGCACCCTCGGTCATCCCTACCTGGACCAGTGGCGGGGACGGGAAGCCGAACTCGCCGCCGATCCGCGGGCGGCCCAACTCGCCTACCAGGCCGACGTGGCGCGCGGCGAAATACCGCCGCTGCCCGTGTGGGCGAGCGAGGCGGTCGACCTCATCACCGACCTCCCGCCTGCGGCCGGCCTCGTCGCCACATTGGCCGAACAGGCGGAGAAGGCACTGGATCGGGCGAGGAGGGAATGACAAGGGGAGGGGAACGCGGCCGCGTTGGGGCAGCCGGCGCCCACGGCAGGTGAACGGCGGGATCCCGAGAAGCGGCAGGACACCGGGGCCGTACAGCAGGGCCGTACAGCAGGGCCGTAGAGCAAGGTCGTACAGCAGGGCCGTAGGGCAGGCCGTACAGCGACTATGGGCATATCCAGCAGTACAACCTCTGTCCCCGCCCCACCGCCCGTTCCGCCAAGGCGGACAGTTTGCGGAGGAAGTCGGCCAGGTCTGACGGGTCCGGTGGGGTGTAGAAGGCGCCCGAGGCCGCCCAGCCTTGGGCGACGGCGTCCAGCAGCTGCTTGTCGAAGGCCGCGAGGGCGTCGCGGAAGGTGTCCGTGAGCGAGAGGCTGATCGCTCCTGCGTCCTCGACGGCGGCGATCAGCTCACCGCGGCGGGGATCGGACTCGACCGTCTCCGCCGACAGGCCGGTGATGAGCGTCTCGGCGGGCAGCAGGTCGACCATCGGGTCGATGCCCTTCACCTCCACCTCGTCGTACCCCGCCCCGAAGAGCTCCTCGTCCTCGCGCACGATCGCTCCGGCGGCGTCCCCGTCGTCCGCAGCGGCGTAATAGCCGTAGATGACTCCCATACGGCCGATCATGGCAGCCGCCACTGACACTCGACCCGGTGCGGTGAACGGCCGGGGTGCGGAGCGGGGCGTCGGCGGGGGAGACTCGGTCGCATGCGTACTGCCTACAGCGTGGAGACGGTCAGGAACGCCGAGCGGGAGCTCATGGCGCGGCTTCCCGAAGGGGCGTTGATGCAGAGGGCCGCGGCCGGCCTCGCCGCCGCCTGCGCCGAGATGCTCGGGCGGGTCTACGGCAGCCGCGTCGTACTGCTCGTCGGGAGCGGGGACAACGGAGGCGACGCCCTGTACGCCGGCGCGCGGCTCGCCCGGCGGGGCGCGGGAGTCACGGCGCTGCTGCTCACGCCCGAACGGGCGCACGCCGGGGGGCTCGCGGCGTTGCGGCGGGCCGGGGGGCGGATCGTCGCCACGGGGGACGCTCACGCTCGTACGCCCGAGGCCGAAACCGAGGCCGGGGGCCACACTGTCCGGCCCACCGCCAACTCCGCAGCCGCCGCCGGGTTCGACGTGGTCGAAGAGGCCGTCCTCCGGGCCGATCTCGTCGTCGACGGCATCGTCGGTATCGGCGGCAAGGGTGGACTCCGGCCCGAGGCCGCGCAGTTGGCCGGCATCGCCGCGGACGCCCGCGTTCCCGTCGTCGCCGTCGACCTGCCCAGCGGGGTCGACGCGGACAGCGGTGAGGTGCGGGGGGAGGCGATGCGGGCCGACCTCACCGTTACCTTCGGCACGCACAAACCGGGGCTGCTGATCGATCCCGCGCGCGAGTACGCCGGGTCGGTCAGGCTCGTCGACATCGGGCTGGCGGACGTACTGCCCCTCGAACCCGAACTCGAGGCACTGCAGCACGCCGACGTCGCCGCGCTGCTGCCCGTGCCCGGCGCCGAGAGCGACAAGTACCGGCGCGGGGTCGTCGGGATCGCCGCCGGGTCCGTGCGGTATCCGGGCGCGGCCGTGCTCGCCGTGTCGGGGGCGCTGCGGGGTGGCGCCGGGGCCGTGCGGTACGTCGGGCCGGCCGGGGACGCCGTCCTCGCCCGGTTCCCCGAGACGCTGGTGTCGGACCAGGGGCCGCAGAAGGCGGGGCGCGTGCAGGCGTGGGTCGTGGGACCGGGTGCCGGGGACGACGCGGCGACCGTCGCAGAGGTGCTGGAGACGGACGTACCCGTGCTCGTCGACGCGGACGGGCTGCGGCTGGCGGAGCGCGATGCCGTACGGGGGCGTACGGCGCCGACGTTGATGACCCCGCACGCCGGAGAGGCCGCCGCGCTGCTCGGCGTGGCGCGGGAGGAGGTCGAGGGGGCGCGGCTCGCCTCCGCGCGCGAACTCGCCGCCCGTTACGGCGCCACCGTTCTGCTCAAGGGCTCGACGACGTTGGTCGCCGACTCGGATGGCGGGGTCGTACGGGTCAACGCGACCGGGACGGCCTGGCTGGCGACGGCCGGCAGCGGGGACGTCCTGTCGGGGCTCGCGGGGTCGCTGCTGGCGTCCGGCCTCAGCGCACTGGACGCGGGAAGCGTCGCGGCCTACCTGCACGGCCTGGCCGGACGGTTCGCCGCCCACGGGGCACCGGCCGGCGCCCACGACGTGGCGGAGGCGATCCCGGCGGCGTGGCGCGACGTACGGGACTGACGGCCCGGCGCGACGTGCGATCCCGGCGGCGTGGCGCGACGTGCGGGACTGACGGCCTGGCGCGACGTGCGGGGCTGACGGCCCGGCCCGATGTCCGGGACTGACGGCCTTGCTCGGCTTGCGGGACTGGCGAGCTGACGTGGCGTGTGGGACTGACGTTCTGGCTCGGCTTGCGGGACTGGGGGCCTGGCGCGACCTCCGGGACTGACGGCCTTGCTCGGCTTGCGGGACTGGCGGGCTGGCGAGACGTACGGGACTGACGGCCCGGCCTGGCCCGGCTTACAGGAGGGGCCGGCCGACATGGCCTGTGCGATGGACGGCCTAAAGCTCGACCGTGCGGGAATGACGGGCTGGCTGGACGAGCGGGACTGACGACGGTCTCGCTCGGCTTGCGTGAACGACGCGCTGGCTCGACGTGCGGCCTGACCGGCTGACGCGCCGCCGGATCTCTCGGTCCGCTCGTTGCCGCCCGCGGCGGGGCTGGGCGGAAAGGGTGACCCCGCCGCGCGGCACCCCGGTCCGGCCGTTCCCGCGCGTTCTTCTGATGGGATGATCAGAATCAGAAGGCGTATCGCGTGCCGCGGCCTCGCCGTCGTGCTCGCAGCCGTCACCGTCCTGCCCGTCGGCACCCCCGCCCTCGCCGCCCCCGTGCTCGCCGCCCCCGCGCCCCCGGTCCCCGCTCCGGGGCCGCAGGTCGAGCTCGTCCCCGGTGTTCCGCCGGGTCCCGCCCAGTCCTGGCAGATCGACACGCCCGATCAGGTGCTCGCGCCCAGGGTGTACGCACCGAGCGCCGATGAGGACGCCGTCGAGCCGCGGGACGCCGCCCCGGGGACGTACGACCTCGTCGAGTACGTGCCGCTCGCCGACGCCGTCCAGAAGGTCGCCTGCAGCAAGCGGACCGGGCCCTACCAGCGGGGCGTCGAGCGGTGGCTGAAGCTGAAGGTGGACGGCAAGCAGTCGGCCGCCGACTGCCGGGCCATCCGGGCGTTCCAGGTCACGTACGGGATCAAGCCCGCCATCGGCTTCGCCGGGCCCGTCACCTGGGCCACCATGCAGCTCATCGGCGCGCAGAAGAACCCCAACGCCGCCGGGAAGTGTCCCGTGCGCAGCTACCGCGTCGCCTGTGTCGATCTCGACCGGCAGCTCACCTGGGTGCAGAAGGGGAAGCAGGTCGTCTACGGGCCCGTGCCGATGCGGAGCGGGCGGGTCGGGCACCGGACCCGTACCGGCTGGTTCAAGATCTACTGGAAGCACAAGAACCACTGGTCCACGCTCTACAACTCGCCCATGCCCTATGCCCAGTTCTTCAGCGGCGGGCAGGCCTTCCACGCCGTCTACGGGAGCATCTACACGACTGTCGGATCATGGGGATGCGTGAATCTGCGGCTCGCGGACGCGCGGAAGCTCTGGGGTGTGCTGAAGACCGGGGACCACGTGTACGTGTGGGGACGGCGGCTCGGAGCCTAGCCGTCCGCAGGGGTTGTCGGACCCCTCTGAGACACTGGGGGCGCCATGACTGAGACAGCCACTGCCCCGACCGCGCCCCTGCGGGCCCGCGCCGAGATCGATCTGGCCGCCCTGCGCGCCAATGTGCGGGCTCTGCGTGCCCGCGCGCGGGGAGCGCAGCTCATGGCCGTGGTCAAGTCGGACGCGTACGGCCACGGCGCGGTGCCGTGCGCCCGCGCGGCCGTCGAGGCGGGAGCCGCCTGGCTGGGGACCGCCACCCCCGAGGAGGCCCTCGCGCTGCGGAAGGCGGGGCTCGACGGCCGGATCATGTGCTGGCTGTGGACGCCGGGCGGTCCCTGGCGGGAGGCGATCGAGGCCGGCATCGACGTGTCCCTGAGCGGCATGTGGGCCCTGGATGAGGTCATCGCGGCGGCACGGGAGGCGGGCGTCCCCGCGCGCGTGCAGCTCAAGGCCGACACCGGGCTCGGCAGGAACGGCTGCCAGCCGGGGGAGGACTGGGCCGAGCTGGTCGCGAACGCCCTGCGCGCCGAGGCCGACGGGTTCGTCCGGATCACCGGGCTGTGGTCCCACTTCGCCTGCGCCGACGAACCCGGACATCCCTCCGTCGCCGCCCAGCTGACCCTCTTCCGCGAGATGCTCGCGTACGCCGAGCAGCAGGGCGTCCGCCCCGAGGTGCGGCACATCGCCAACTCGCCTGCCACCCTCACGCTCCCCGAGTCCCACTTCGACCTGGTACGGACCGGTATCGCCCTGTACGGCATCTCGCCGAGCCCCGAGGTCGGCACACCCTCCGACTTCGGACTGCGGCCCGTGATGACGCTCGCGGCGAACATCGCCCTCGTGAAGCGTGTTCCGGGGGGTCACGGCGTCAGTTACGGGCATCACTACGTCACCCCGGGCGCCACGACCCTCGGACTCGTGCCGGTCGGGTACGCCGACGGCGTCCCGCGGCACGCGTCCGGCACCGGGCCCGTCCTGGTCGACGGCAAGTGGCGGACGGTCGCGGGGCGGGTGGCGATGGACCAGTTCGTCGTCGACCTCGGGGGCGACGAACCCGCGGTCGGCACGGAGGCGGTGCTGTTCGGACCCGGCGACCGAGGCGAGCCCACCGCCGAGGACTGGGCGCAGGCCGCGGGCACCATCGCGTACGAGATCGTCACGCGCATCGGAACACGTGTTCCTCGCGTCTACGTGAATGAGCAACAACCGGGGTAATCGCACGGAGTGCACCCCGCCAAGGTCAGCAACACCAGCAGTCCGTGCAGCAACAAAAGCAGTCACGGCAGTAACACCAGCAGTCCCTTTCGTAACACCAGCACCACCCGACCCAGCGAAGATCAGTCCGGCGAAGAGGAGCGGTACGTGAGCGAGAGCAGTGCGGAGGCCGTCGCAGCCGTAGCCTCCGCCACGGGGGCGGCCGCCAACTGGCGCAGGGCGACCGGCATCGCGGGCGCCGCGATAGGCGTGGTCGCCGCGGGCGCCGCGGCGGGCGTCGCCATAGAGCGGCTCACCGTCGGACGCGGCATGCGCAGAAAGGCCCGGCTCGCCCTCGACGCGACCGGTCCGTACGGCTCGCTGCGCGGCACACCCGGCAAGGCGTACGCCGACGACGGCACCGAGCTCTACTACGAGGTCGACGACGTCGACCCCGACGCCGTGCCCGCGCTCGGCCCGCGCCGGCGGCGGCTGTTCGGCCGCAAGGCACCCGCGCCCGTCACCGTCGTCTTCTGCCACGGCTACTGCCTCAGCCAGGACTCCTGGCACTTCCAGCGCGCGGCCCTCAGGGGCGTCGTACGGACCGTGCACTGGGACCAGCGCAGCCACGGGCGGTCCGGGCGCGGGGTGCGGCAGGTGCAGGACGGGGTACCGGTCGACATCGATCAGCTGGGGCGGGACCTGAAGGCCGTCATCGACGCGACCGTGCCCGAGGGGCCGATCGTGCTGGTCGGACACTCCATGGGCGGGATGACCGTGATGGCCTTCGCCGACCAGTTCCCCGAGCTGATCCGGGACCGGGTCGTCGCCGCCGCCTTCGTCGGTACGTCCTCGGGGCGGCTCGGCGAGGTCAACTTCGGGCTGCCGGTCGCCGGCGTCAACGCGGTGCGGCGGATCCTCCCCGGAGTGCTGAAGGCGCTCGGGCAGCAGGCGGCGCTGGTGGAGAAGGGGCGGCGGGCCACCGCCGATCTGTTCGCCGGGATCATCAAGCGGTACTCGTTCGCCTCGAAGGACGTCGACCCGGCCGTCGTACGGTTCGCCGAACGGATGATCGAAGGCACGCCGATCGACGTGGTCGCCGAGTACTACCCGGCCTTCGACAACCACGACAAGACCGAGGCCCTGGCCCTCTTCACGGACATGCCGGTGCTGGTGCTGGCCGGGGTGCAGGACATGGTCACGCCCAGCGAGCACAGCGAGGCGATCGCCGATCTGCTGCCGGAGGCCGAACTGGTGCTCGTCCCGGACGCCGGGCACCTCGTGATGCTGGAACACCCGGAAGTGGTCACCGACCGGCTCGCCGACCTCCTCACCCGCGCGGGGGCCGTACCCGCAGGGGCTAACGTGGGTGGCTATGGAAGCACCAGCAGCACCGCACAACCCGGCTGAGACCGAGTCCTCCGTGCCGTCCGTGGCGTCCGTGGAGATCACCGTCACGTCCGCCGAGCAGATGCGGGACCTCGGCCGCCGGCTGGCCAAGCTGCTGCGCGCCGGTGACCTCGTGATGCTGAACGGGGAACTCGGCGCCGGCAAGACGACACTCACCCGCGGGCTGGGCGAGGGCCTCGGCGTGCGCGGGGCCGTGACCTCTCCGACCTTCGTGATCGCCCGTGTGCACCCGTCCCTGGGCGACGGGCCGCCCCTCGTGCACGTCGACGCCTACCGGCTGGGGGGCGGACTCGACGAGATGGAGGACCTCGACCTCGACGTCTCGCTGTCCGACTCCGTGATCGTCGTGGAGTGGGGCGAGGGCAAGGTGGAGGAGCTGACCGACGACCTGCTGAACGTCGTCATCCACCGTGCCGTCGGCGACACGACGGACGAGGTGCGGCACGTCATGGTCGCCGGGCTGGGTGAGCGGTGGGGGACCGTCGATCTGGGCGTGCTGTCCGCCTGAACACCGGTCGTTTCGCGTGAACGTTCCGACAAGACGTCGGCAAGATATTGCATTAGGCGTCTTGTGCGTGGTCACATGGTATCCAGCTCGTGGTTAGGTCTACCTAACTACGCCCGCCCCCCGCTCCTCAGGAGGCGTCCATGTCGGCCACGGAACGATCGCTCCCGGAACGGGCGGAGAAGCTGCCGCGCACGGTGCCCGGAGCGTCCGGGGTGTCCATGCGGGACCTGCTGGCGTCCTGCGCGGCCGCGACGGTGATCTCCACGCCCCCACGCATGCCCGACCCGGAACTCGTCGAACGCCCCGAGGCGGCCTGACCCGACGGTCCAGCGCCGCCCGGTCGGACGGCCCGAGTCGGCTTGGCCGGCCGGCCGGCCGGCGGGGTTCGGGACCTCCCCCGGGAGGGTTCGCCCGCCTCCGCCCGCGACCGGCTCATCCGCCTCCGCCCGCGACCGGCTCATCCGCCTCCGCCCGCGATCGGCTGATCCGCCTCCGTCCACGACCCGCTCATCCACCGAAGCGGGCGAGCCAGTCGGTGTGCTGGGGGGACATCAGGTGCTCGGTCTCGGCCACGGCCTGCGGCCACTGGTCCTCGGGCACGCTCATGGTCAGCGCGGCCCGCTGGGTCTCCAGCCCCTCGCGCACCAACTCGTGGGCGTACGACAGCGGATGGTGCCGGCGGGACTCCAGCCAGGCGACACCGGCCGCCGCGGCGGCGGCCAGCAGGCCGCTGAGGTCCCAGTTCGCCGCTATGCCGGTGCTTCTGGCCACCGCGGCCGCGAGGGCCAGCAGGGTCAGTGACGCGGTCAGCGTGGACCAGGCGGTGGCGGACCGGTGCGCCTGGCCCGCCCGGCCGCCGTACCAGCCGAGCTGGTCGAGGACGCGGTCGCGCAGGTAGATGTCCTTGCGGGCCGCGAACGGCTGGGCGCGTACCGCCCGCATGGCGCGGGTGATCTGCGGATGGCGCGGATCCTGCGGCTGCTGGCCGCTCGGCGGGACCCAGGGCCGGCCGGGGTCGTGGGAGGGTTCCTGCCAGCCGACCCGGCGCAGGGGGCGCAGCCGTTCCTCCAGCTGCTGGTGGAACAGTCCTTCGGGGTCGGGGACGGCGGAATGGAACGGTCCGCCGTGGACCATGTACTGCCAGGCCAGCGACTTCACCGTCTCGGCGGCGTCGCGGTGCGCCTGCCAGTGGGCCCGTGCCCGGCGCCGGCGGATGACGACGCCGGCGACCACCGTGAGGCCGTACAGCAGGGCGGACAGGGCGGTGAGGACGTGGCTGTTGAAGCGGTCGGCCAGGGTGGCGCAGCCGGTCGCCACGAGCAGCAGTGCCAGCTCGGTCCTGGTCGCGCGGAACGATTCGCTCTGACGGTTCAGTGCCCACCGGTCGTTGGAGCGGAACAACGGGGGCAGATCGTCGTCTCCTATCCTCGCGCCCGGCCCCGGAACGTTCTGTCCGGGAGTGGTCGTGGCCGCCATGCGTCACCTCGCCAAGAAGAGGGGAAGACTCATGGTGACTTGGGGCCGCACGGGTGCCAACACCGCCTCGGACAGGAGGGCTTGGCAGTGCTGACCGGATCGAGCCGCACACGGAGACCTGGAGTTCTACGCACGCTGGCCCTTCGTTGATCTATGTGCTTCCCTGAGACGAGAACCGAACAGCACCACTCCGTCCGCAACTCGGCATACGGAGCGCTGAGTTGTGGCCTGACGCAGGTCCACATCCGCGAGCCCGGGCCACGCCCGGACCTCCGCGGTTCGAGCGAGCACGGGGGGTCCATGGAGACGCCGTCGAGTGACCTGGAGTTCGACGTGCTGAATCTGAGCGGTGTCACGGCCGTCGAACTGGACGAACTGCCCGACAACGCTCTGGTCAGGGCCATGAGGAGGGTGCGGCGGGACGTTGTGGAGCGTCATGCGATTGACGTGGCCATGTTTGACTCGTCGATCTGACGGACGGGTGAAAAGCCGGGGAACCGCATGGCAGGAGGTGGCACGTGCGTGATGCGAACCCGTTCGTCGAGTGGGTGGTCAAGGTCGCCCAGCCGTGCAACCTGGCGTGCGACCACTGCTATGTGTACGAACTGCGCGACCGGACCTGGCAGCGCAAACCGTCTGCGATGGCGACCGCGACCGCCGATCGGCTGGCGGCGCGCATAGCCGAACACGCCCGTCGGCACGCCCTGCGCCGGGTTCGGGTGACTCTGCACGGGGGCGAGCCGTTGATCGCCGGTCCGGCTCGAATCGAACACCTCTTATCAGTTCTGCAGCAGGAGCTGCGGGGCACGGCTGACTGTGATATCTCCGTGCAGAGCAATGCGACTCTTCTGAACCCTCAGTGGATGGAACTGTTCCGCCGACACGGGGTGTCGGTAGGCGTGTCTCTTGATGGCGGGCGTGAGGCCAACGATCGTCATAGGCGGGCGAGGAACGGACGGAGCAGCTACGACGCTGTCCTGAGGGGGTTGGAACTCTTGCGCAGGCCCGAGAACAAGGCGCTGTTCGCGGGCCTGTTGTGCACGATCGATATTTCCAGCCCGCCCCTCGACGTCTTCGAGTCGCTTCTCGGCCATGCACCGCCCGCAGTCAACTTCCTGTTACCGCACGCCACTTGGGAGCACCCCCCGCCGGGTCACGATCCGGACCGAACACCGTATGCGAACTGGCTCCTTGCTGTGTTCGAACGGTGGTACACGGCGCCGCGCCAGGAGACCCGGATCCGCCTGTTCGAGGACCTCATGGACCTTGCGCTCGGCGGTGACGTCCGGTCGGAGAGCGTCGGGCTCGCGGAGACGGACTTCCTCGTCGTCGAGAGCGACGGGACCATCGAGTTGTCCGATTCCCTGAAGGCCACGCGGGACGGCGCGGCGGCGACCGGACTCGACATCTTCGCGCACGACTTCGACGCCGTCGCACGGCATCCGGTTGTGGCCGACGCCCGGCGCGGCGGACTGTCGGCGCTCGCCGACGTGTGCCGTGGCTGTGAGGTGGTCCGCCTGTGCGGAGGCGGAGTGCGGGCCCACCGCTTCCACCCGCGCACCGGCTTCGCCAACCCCAGTGTGTACTGCGCGGATCTGCGCGTGCTCACCACCCGGATCCGGGACCGTGTCGTGGCCGACGCCGCCGATCTGCTCGGGACCGCGTCATGACGGGCCCGGCGACGCTGCGGATGACCGCGGAGGACTTCGCGAGCCTGGCGGCCTGCCGACCGTCCTCAGCCGCGCTGCGGGTGCTGCGGGACGGACAGGTCTCCCGGCGCCTGCTGATGCTGAAGAGCGTCGCCGACGTGGCCCGCGAGGGTGCGCCGGGGTTCTGGGCGTCGCACGCGTCGGCCGCCTGGGACCTGTGCATCCGGGCTCGCAGGACGGACGTCCGGGCCTTCGAGGACGTACTGCTCCATCCCCATGTCGGCGTCTGGCTGGGCCGTTGCCTGCGGGCGTCGGACGGCCCACGCCCGGCCCTCGGCTCCGACCTCGCCCGGCTCGGGGGCCTGGCCGCCGCTGCCGCGTTACGTGCCGGACTGCGTCCGCATCTCGCCCTTCCGGCGCCCGAATCGCTGCTGTGGCTGCCCACCCTGGGGGACGTCCGGCTGCCCCCGGGTGTGGGAGAGGTCAACCTACGGGGCGACGTCCTCGAGTGGGGTGGCCGGTCGCTCGTCGTCATGGGGGAGCGGGAGCGTATGGCCCACCATGACGAGTGGCATGCCCCGCGGCGCCTGACGGCCCGGGCGCCGGGCGCCCCTCCGCTGACGGTGGTTCTGGAGGACGGCGACCCCTACCGGGACGCGCACGGTCATCCGGTGGACGGCAGACAGACGGCCCAGCAACTGCGTGTCTGGCAGGCTTCGCTGACGTCGGCCTGGCACGTGCTGAACCGCCTCGTCCCCGAACGGGCCGTCGCGTGCGCCGAATTGTGGACGGCACTGGTGCCGCTGCGGCCCTCGTGGACAGGGCGCGGTGTGAGCTCCTCGGCGCGCGAGGCGTACGGGGCGATCGCGGTCTCCTGCACCGCCGACCCGGTGCGACTGGCGGAGACCGTCGTGCACGAGACCACCCACATCGTTCATGCGGGCCTCGCCGACCTGGTCGATCTCGCCGATCCGGAGGACCGCACCCTGCACAGGGTCGGCTGGCGGCGGGACGCTCGCCCCGTCGCCTCCGTGCTCACGGGAACGCACGCCCATCTCTCCATGATCGACTTCTGGCGGCGCCGTCGGCAGGAACTGACCGGCGAACAGGCCCGCCGCGCAGACGCACGGCTGCACCACTACGGCCGACAGGTCGCCGCCGCTCTGGGGATGCTCCAGCTCCATCCCGCACTGACGTCCGTCGGCGCCCGCTTTGTGGCGATCATGGTGGAAGAGGCGGCGCGCTGCGGTTTTCCCGTACACCCACGGTCATCCGTCCTGCCTCAAGGAGCGTCATCCGTTCGTGTGGCTTCCTGGGGGACCCCGTACCAACTGCGCAGACCCGCCGCGTCCGCCGCCGTGCAAGGCGGTGCGGGCCTTGCACGGCGCGCCCGATGCGGTGCGAAGACGTCCGACGGCACGACACCGGGGGCAGACTGACATGAGGGTGCGGTGGCACGGCGGGGACGCGGCGGCGCGGCCGGGGACGGCGCACGCCCGACGGATGGCGGGACGGTACGGAGCCCTCTGTCGCGTCCGCCTGGGCCCACCACCAGATTTTCATCACGTCCGGAACAAACATCGACACGGTGCCACCCCTGGTGACGCGCCCCGGGAGCCATCGTGAGCCACTTCTATCTGAGCCACGTCCGCACTGTCGACGAGGAGTGGGTCGCGTCGTTCTTCCATGACCTCTGCCGGGTCGTCGGTGAGCGCACCGGGCGCCCCCCGGAGGCTGTGGGTGTACGCGGGGAGCCGCAGTCGGCGGACGTGTCGGTGGATCTGCTCGGCCGCTCCACGGTCCTGGTCGCGCTGCACTCACCGAGGTACTTCAGTCAGACGTACTGCCTGGCCGAGTGGTCCTACTTCCAGCGGCGCCTCAACGTGCACCGGTCCAGGACCGGCCGCAGCGTCGACGCGGTCATCCCGGTCATGTGGGAACCCGATCCCGCGTACCCACTGGACGCCGTCGCGCCGTATCCGCTCCTGCGCGTCCGGTCGGAGGCGTACCAGCGGGACGGACTGCTGCATCTGTTGCGACTGAAGGCGCGTTACCGGTCGGCGTACGACGAGGTGTTGAAGGCGGTCGCCGACCGGATCGTGGCGGCCGCGGAGCAGCTTCCCGAGGTGCACGGATTCGACGCGGCCGGCACGCACGCGCCCGTCGGCGCGCCCGCCCCGGCCGGCGTCCAGTCCGTCAGTTTCGTCATGGCGTCCACGGGCGAGCAGGAAGCACCCGAAGAGCGGCACTCGCGCCAGTACTACGGAAAGACGGCCCTGCAGTGGTCCCCCTATGCCCCGGGGGAACACGAGGCGCTGGTCTCCCTGGTCAAGAACACCGCCACCGCGCTGGACCTCACCGCGACCGTGCTTCCGCTGGACGCGGAGACCGTCGATCGGATCAGCCGGGAGCACGACCCCGAACAGCTCGTCGTGCTGCTTGTGGACGCCTGGGCGGCCATGCTCGGGGAGAAGCACCGGCTCCTGGCCGCCGTCGACGAGCGGAATCCCGAGGCGACCACGGCGCTCGAACCGAGGGCACGGGACGACACCGAGTCGGCCGAACGGGCGGTCACCCTCGACGAGCTCCTGGACCGCACACTGCCCCTGATGCGCGGCCGGCACAGCGAGTACGAGCGCTGGGGGCTGCCGGACGCGGAGAGCTTCACGTCTTCCCTGCGCAAAGTGCTCGTCCGCCTGCAGAACGAGGCGCTCAAGTCATCAGTGGAAGCCGTCCCGCCGCAGGCGACGTCGGCCGACGGCCCGCATACGTTTCCCCTGCTCGGAAGGTACTCGTCATGACGTTCGACTCGGGTGACGCCGGCACCCGCGAGTCCGGCACCATCGTCACGTTCTACTCGTTCAAGGGTGGGACGGGCCGCACCATGGCCCTGGCGAACGTGGCGTGGATCCTGGCCAGCAACGGCAAGCGGGTGCTCGCCATGGACTGGGACCTGGAGGCGCCGGGTCTGCACCGCTACTTCGCGCCCTTCCTCGGCGATCCGGAGCTCGACTCCACCCCGGGCGTCATCGACCTCATCCGCGGCTTCGACATGGCCAGGCCCCGGCCGGCCGGCGGCGACTACAGCCAGCAGGCCAGGGTGGAGCGGTTCGCCTCCACCCTGGCCCTGAGCTTCGACAGCGGCGGCTACGTCGACTTCATCTCGCCGGGACGCAAGACCCCCGAGTACTCCGAGATGATCAACACCTACGACTGGAAGGGCTTCTACGAGCAGCGCGACGGCGCGGCCTTCCTGCGCGCCCTGCGCGAGGACATGCGGCGCAACTACGACTACGCCCTGATCGACAGCCGTACGGGCTGGAGTGACACCTCGGGCATCACCACGGTGCTCATGCCGGACGTCCTGGTGAACTGCTTCACGCTGAACACCCAGTCCGTGGACGGCAGCGCCAGTGTGGCCGCGGACGTTCGGCGGGCCGCTCCCCGCGTTCGGATCTTCCCCGTGCCCATGCGGGTGGAGGACGCCGAGCAGGAGAAGCTCGCGGTGAGCCGGGGCCATGCCCGGCAGCGCTTCCAGGAGTTCCTGAAGGACACACCGCGGGCGGCCGACCCGGACGCCTACTGGGGCGCGGTGGAGATCCCCTACAAACCGTTCTTCGCCTACGAGGAGGTCCTGGCCACCGTCGCGGACACGCCTCGGCAGCCCGCCTCCCTTCTGGGTGCCTACGAACGTCTCACGTCGGTGATCACGGACGGGCAGGTAACGGCCCTTCAGCCGGTCAAGGAGCCGGTACGCCGGCAGTTGCTCGCCCGTTTCCAGCGGGTCCCGGTGCCGGGAGGCCGCCTGGTGCCGCGGGTGCGGATCGACTTCGCGCTGCGCGACGGCGCCTGGGCCGAGTGGCTCGCGGCCCAGCTCCAGTCCGCCGGGATCGGCGTGACGCTGCGCGGAAGCAGTCCGTCGGTGCCGCTGTCCAGCGGCCCGGCGGACGGGGCCGACGTGGTCATCGCGCTGCTCTCGCCCGACTTCTCCGCCACACCGGTCGCCGACGAGGTGCGCGCACTTGTCGCGACCCCCGACGGGCCCAAGATCATCGGGCTGCGGACCCGCGAACATCAACCGGAGGCGGCGCTGCGCGGGCTGCCGGGATTCACTCTGGTGGACGCATCGGAGGAACAGGCCCTCAGCAAGGTTTTCACCCTGCTCGAACTCGACGGAGCCGCCTCTGCGCCTGTGGCCGACGGCATCACCTATCCGGGCCTGGTGCCCAGGATTTTCAACGTCCCGCGCCGCAACAACACCTTCATCGGGCGCGACGTGCAGCTGGACCGGCTGCGCACCGAGCTGAGCGCCGAGACGCTACGGCGGGACACACCGGTGGGCAGGGTGTTTCTGTATGGTTTGGGTGGAATTGGTAAGACTCAGATCGCACAGGAATACGTCCACCGTTACGGGTCGCAGTATGACCTTGTGCACTGGATCCCGGCCGAACAGCCCAACCGGATCCCGCAGCTCCTCGCGGAAATCGGACTTGAGCTGGGCGTTCCCGGTGACACGGTGGACGAACGCGTCCAGGCGACCATGAACGCGCTGAAGAGTGGCGAGCACGGTCGTTGGCTGTTGGTCTTCGACAACGTGACCGATGGCCAGGACACGGACGGTGAGGGCCAGACCAGGGACCAGGGAGACACGACAGTGGAGCGGTACCTTCCCGCCGAGGGACCGGGGCACGTCATCCTCACTGCCCGGCGATCCCCGCACGAGGAGGACGAGGCCGCCATGGAGGTCGACTCCTTCAACAGGTCCGAAAGCGTCGCCCTGTTGCGCCGAAGGGTGGAGGGCCTGTCGGCGGAGGATGCCGACCGGATCGCCGAAACGCTCGGCGACTTCCCGATGGCGATGGAGCTGGCGGCGGCCTGGCTGCGGCAGACGGCGATGCCCCTCGACACTTACCTCGACCTGGTCAACAGCCGGGTTGGCACGGTCCTGGGTGAGGCGGGTGGCAGCGGAGACAGCCAACGGGAGTCCCTCTTCGCGGTCTGGCGGCTGACCGTCGACCGGCTCGCCAGTGAAAGGCCCGCGGCGGTACGGCTCCTCGAACTCTGTTCTTTCCTCTCTCCTGAGCCGATCGCCCAGTCGCTCCTTTACAGCGATGCCATGCGAACACGGCTGGCCGCGGAGACCGGGGACCAACCGATGCTCGACGCCATGGTGATGGGATACCTGATCCGTGACCTCGGGCGGTACGCGTTGGCCACCGTGGACCAGCAGAACGGCTCCATCCAGATCCACCGGCTGGTCCAGGCCGCGGTGCGTGGATGGCTGGCGGAGGATCCCGAGCGCGAGGAGCGAACGCGGCGTCAGGCGCATCTCGTGCTGGCGGGAGCGCTGCCCTCGGAAGCCCTGGAGGAGGACCATCCGACGGTCCGGCAGCGGTTTGCGGAGCTGCTGCCCCATCTGGAGCCCTCCCAGGCGTTGCTCAATACCGACGCACGTGTATGTGAATGGGTCATCCGTCAGGTCCGCAACCAGTGGCGGATCGGAGACCACCGCGCCGCCGCAGCACTGGGTCGGAAGGCGCTGGACACCTGGCAGGTCTCGCTGGGCGTGGACCACCCCCTGAAGCTGCGACTGGCCGCCCAGGTGGCCAACCCGCTGCGTTCCCTCGGCCGGTTCGAGGAAGCCCACGCGTTGGACGCCGACACACTGCAGCGACAGCGTGAGCAACTCGGCGAGGACGACGGTTACACGCTGATGACGGCCCGCAACTACGGCGCCGACCTGCGCAGCCTCGGCCGCTACCAGGAGGCCTACGACGTGGACAGCCGGACGTACGAGCTCTATGTGAACAGCCCGCACTTCGGCCCCGACCACGAGAACACGCTCCGCGCCGCAAACGGTCTTGGCGTCTCGCTGGTGCTGTCCGGCAATCCCTCCCAAGCTCTGGAGCGTGCGACCGAGACCTATCAGCGGTCCCGGCAGGCGCTGGGGCTGCAGCGCAAGCTCACCTGGACCCCGTTCGCGACCAACGTGGCACTGGACCGCAGGGAGACGGGTGACTACCAGGGCTCCCTCGACTTGCTCTTCGAGATCCGTAAACGGCTCGTCAACCTTTCGTCGAGTGACGAGAAGGTGGACGACGTGCTGCGCACGGACGCGTCCCTGGCAGTGACCCAGCGCCGCATGGGCAATTACGCCGAGGCGGAGGCCCTGACGCGCTCCACCCTGAACGTCTACCGGCAGCGGTACGGCGAGGGGCACCCCGACACCATGTCGTGCACCGCCAACCTCGCCTGCGACCTCCTCGCCCTGTCCTATCTGGACCCGGTCCGCGGTTCGGAGGCCGTCGACCTCGGGAAGCAGAACTTCGAGCGTTACCGTGAGCGCCTCGGCCGGGAGCACCCCTTCACCCTGGCGGCCGCGTCCAACCTGGTCGCCATCCTCAGGAGTCGGGAGGAGACCGAGCGTGCCATGGAACTCGCCGACGAGACACTCCCGCTCCTCGTCGAGCGCCTCGGCGCCACCCACCCCGCCACCGTCGCCTGCCGGGCCAACCGGGCCGGCGTGCTGTCCGCGCTGGGCCGGCACGAGGAGGCGCTGGCCGAGGACCAGGAGGCCCGCGAGGCCTACCGTGCCCTCTATCGCAACCACCACCCCCGCGTGCTGTGCGCGGACTACAACGTCGCCCTCGACCGCACCCTGATGGGCGACGACGAGGGCCCGGTGGAGCTCGGCAGGGCGACCCAGGCCGCCGAGCGGGAATTCGGCCCCGACCACCCCACGGTCCGGATGATGACCGACCGCAAGCGCATCGACTTCGACCTGGAGATGCCTCCGACCTGATCCGATGCCCGAACAGCAGCCGCCCCGGTCCCGCGCCGGGGCGGTCAGTTGCTCAGGGACGTTCCGTACTTGCGTACGAACCGCCGCACCGTGCGGTTCATCTCCTCCTCCCGCCAGGCGGACAGGCCGTCCAGCCGGGTGTGCGCGCCGGTCGCGCCGAGGAGTTCGCCGTCCACCACGAAGAGGAAGAGCAGGCCCACCGGGTACGCCGCGTCGAGCGCTCTGACCAGGTCCGGGTCCGGGGCGTGCGGAACGATCACGACCAGCGGGCCGAAGTCCTGCTCGTGCTCGCGCAGCATCTCCTCGTCCTCGATGTCGAACTCCATGCGCAGTTCCTCCCCGATGTGCTCCACCAGGTCCCCCAGCACCCCGGCGCCCGCGCTGAGCGTGATGACCAGGTGGTCCCAGGGCAGCGGCTGTTCGCTGGCCCGGTGGACGTACCGGCGTGCCGTCTCCGTGGACCGCGCGGGCAGCACCGCGACCCGCGGGGAGCCGTTGCCGGCCACCCCGCGGATACGGTCCGCCTCCAGCGCGGGCACCCGGGCGTGGGTCACGCTCAGCTGGATCAGTTCGCGTGAGGCGTCCGGACCGGACAGGGGCAGCAGTTCGGTGAGGGCGGCGCGCAGCGGGTCGGCCTCGGGCTCGCTCGGCCGTTCCGCCAGCAGGCCCGAGGCGAGCCGGTGGCGCATCAGCAGGGACAGCATCTCGACCGGGACCCCCAACAGCGCGCCGGCCCGGCTCAGGCTCTCCGCGTCCACCTCACGCAGATGGTGCACGACCCGGTGGTGCACCTTGGCACCGCTCAACTCGGCGCGCATCAGCTCCAGTTGGGGCCGTATGACGCGGCGTACGGAAGCGAGGTCGTCGCCGCCCGGCCACTCCACCAGCTGGCGTCTGTTCGGATTGAGGGATCCGAGGCCGCTCTTCTCCAGCGCTTCGAGGGTCACCTCCGGCAGCATCAGCAGGATCACCGGGAAGCCGTCGTGGCGGTTGCGCAGTTCCGCCATGGCCAGTTCGTTCTGCACGTGCTCGGATCGCAGGGCGTGGCTGGAGACGATCAGCAGCATGCCGTGCGCGCTGCCCATGCCGTCGGATATGGCCTCCATCCAGTCCTGTCCCGGCACCAGGGACTCCCGGTCCACCACGATGGGTTCGCAGCCCTCCTGGTACAGCAGTTCCTCCATGGCGCGGCGGGCCGGCCAGCAACTGCAGGTGCAGTCGAGGGGTTCGCTGCGGCTGAGGAAGACGTGAGGGGCGGGCATGGGACTCCTCGTACGGGACCGGGTCGGGTCAGTGGGCGGGCGGGGCGAAGGGGTCCGTGTCCTCCGGTGGTGGATGGGCGTTCGTGCGGACGCGGAACCAGCGGGTGCGGCCGGGGCCCAGGCCGACGGTGAACGCGCCGTCGGGGGACGGCCGCAGGACCGCCGGTGCGTCGGGTGGGGGATCGGGGACGTCCCGGGCGATCTCCGTCAGCTCGGTCCGTTCGGTGGTGTCCGGCAGCGAGATCCGGGCGGTGACCGGCTCGTCGGCCGTGCTGGTCAGGCACAGGACGCTCTGCCCGGCGTGGTCGCGGCGGACGGCGGTCACCGCCTCGGTGCCGGTGGGCATCGACTCGACCGTGCCGTGGCGCAGGGCTAGTTGGGCGGCGCGGGCCGCGAGGAGGGGACGTAACCCCGGGGCGGTCAGGGACGAGGCCGGGATCTCGTGGCAGCCCGGGAGGGCCAGGAGGAGACAGGTGCGGGGGCTCGGCGGGGCGTCCGGGAGGGTCCAGGTGCCGTACGAGGTGGGCGGTGTGGTCGGGGGCGGGCCGAGGGTGAGGTGGGCGGTGCCCAGGGCGGGGTCGGGGGTGCCCTCCGTGACGAGCGCCGATTCCGGGTAGGCGTCCAGGAGATGGCGCAGGCGGGTGAGGAGGGGGGCCGGCCAGCGGTCGGCTTCGCGGAGCCTGAGTCCGTCGACCGGTTCCTCCAGAAGGTCGTAGGCCCGCCTGAGCAGCTCGCCGTGAGCCAAGTCCCCGCGTGGGGGCGCCACTTCGGCCAGCACGCGCAGCCCCTCCTGCCGGGCCCGGGCCAGCAGCGCGGTGAACTCCTCCGAGCCGGGCGGGAGGGAGGCGGGCAGGCAGAGGTGCCCGATGCCCCAGCGGCGGATCCCGGCCGGGAGGGTCGGGTTGCGCGCGGGCAGGACCACTCCGAGGCTCTCCCGGAGCCAGCCGGGGGCCGCCGGGTGGGGTGGCGGCGGCAGCGGTCCCGGGGTGAGCAGATGGGTCCGGCCGTTCTCCGCGCGGATCTCCACCTCGCCGCCGTGCCCCGACAGCAGGAGCAGGTCGCCGGTCGCCGGATGGACCTCCCGTACCCGGAAGGGCACGGGCGCCGCCGTGACCGCGCCGCCCCCGGGCCAGTCCAGGCGCAGCAGCCGGTCACCGCCGTCCGCGGCGACGACCAGCCCCGCCTCCGCGAGCAACGCCAGAGAGATGGCGGGCGCCGGCAGCGTGCCCAGCACGGTGACGGCAGCGGCCGGGCCGCCCTCCGCCGTCCCGTGCACCCGCCCGTCCGCCGTGGCCCACACCACCGCCCCGGACCGGGGGTCTCCGCTCAGCGCGGTGACCTCCGGGCCCGGCAGCCACCGCACGGTCCTCGTCTCCAGGGGCGCGGTCAGATGGTGGACCGTCACACCGCCCTCGGCGTCCGCCGCGGCGACCAGGCCGGCGCGCACCGAGCACCACAGCCGCAGCACCGGCGCCGGATGCGGCAGCGTGCCCAGGATCCGGCCGGGGTCCCCGTCGTCGACGAGGAGCACCTCGTTCCCCCTGGCCAGGCACAGCACTTCCCGCTCGGCCGTCCGGGACCAGCCCACCGCCGCTGGCCGCACCGCCAGTGGATGCAGGACGGCGTCGGCGGTCCCGTCGACCGCCGTCGTCACCACGTGCAGCCCCTTGTCGCCGACCACCGCCGTGGCAGGGGGCCCCGCGTCCGCGACCGCGAGCAGGTGCGGCTCGGCCGGCAGATCGACCGAGAGGACGGACTCGCCGTCGTCGAGGCGCAGGACGGTACGGCCGTCCGCTGTCGTCGCCAGGGCCGCCCGGTGGCCGGCCCGGGCACACAGCAGCGTGCCGCCCAGTTCCGCCTGTGCGGCCAGCACGGTTCCGTCCGCGCGGGCCTCGGCGGCCACGCCCACGCCGAGGGTGGTGTGCTCGCCGTCGTACAGGTCCAGGTCGTGCCAGGCGGCCCCCGGCAGCGCGCCGCGCAGCCGCAGCCGCACCCGGCCCGCCCCGCTCGCGCCGAGGACCACGGCGTCGCGCTCCGGGGGGCGGCTCAGGGTGAGGCCGTCCGGCTCGGCCCGGACGCCGATGTCCACCTCGGTGTGGACCAGCGTCCGTACCGTCCGTATCTCCTCGGCGTCGGCCCGGCTCACCAGGCCCGGCGGCGGCTCCATGCCCAGCCGCTCCGCCGCCATCACCCGCAGCCGCCAGGCCGGCAGCGACTCCCGTACCGCCTCCGGCAGCCGGGGCAGGAAGTGCAGGATCCAGCGACTGGCCTCGGCGGCGGCGGTGCCCTCGGCGAGCACCTGCCGGAAGAGGGGGGTGAGGGTGCGTTCGACCTCGGCCTCGGCGGGCGGCGGGCCGATGGTCGCCGTCCACAGCAGTTCCTCGAAACCGCGCACGAGGGGTGGTGCGCAGCGATGCGCCGAGAGGGTGAAGTCGCGGACCGAGCCGAGCAGATGGGGGTCGTGGACATACAGCTCCCGCCGCAGCGCCGCGCTCACCTCCGGGTACAGCACCAGGGCGCGGCTGTCGGCGGCCTCCACCAGCGGCGAGAAGGAGAGCCTGGCCTCCAGACCGGTGGCGCTGTCCGGGGCGAACCGGAGCCGGGCGCCGCGCAGGAAGTACGGCTCCGCCTGCGCGGCCAGGCACAGCGAGCGGGCCAGCCGCACCACGTCGGGCTGATGCCGGCGCTGCTCCGCGATCAGCCGGAAGGCGCCACTGCGTTCGGGCGCCGCCGTCATCGGGGCCGCCCCGCCCGGCGCGGATCCTGGCGGGCCGCCGTCTGGGCGAACCGTACGGACACCCGGCGGTCCAGCGGGACCAGAGCCACCGTCCGTCGCACGGCCGCCGGGTACTCCTCCGCCGGGTAGGGGGTGAGACAGACGACGGAGGTGCCCGCCTCGCGCAGCCGCCGCAGATACGGCAGCCAGCCGGCCGGCGAGGAGTGGTGCCGGCCGGGCAGGGGTGGCTGCAGGTGTCCGAGGTCGGACAGCAGGATCACCGGCTGCCCGTGCGGCGGCACCGGGTGGGGGTCCCAGGTACGGCCCCGGTCACGGCTGACGCCCCGGATGATGCGCAGGTCCAGCACGCGCAGCCCGCCCGGTGGCAGGATCCGGGCCGCGAGCCGAGCAGCCCACTCCTGGTCGTGCCGGAAGGGGCGCATCGACTCACCGCGGTCGATCAGCAGCAGCGCCCCGGCACGGGTCGTGGGCCGGCTCCGGTAGGGCACCCGCTGCCGGGCGACCCGGCCGCCCGCGAGACCCCGTACGACGAGGTCCACGAGCCGGACGTGGTCGACGGCCCGTCCCGTCCGGTAAGTGCTGGCCACCGCGAGGAAGATCGCCCGCTCGGTCTGCGGGTTCCACGGCGAGGCGGGCAGCGGTGGGGCCGTGGCCCAGGGCACGTCGAACGCCTCGGTGTGGCCGAGCAGCGTCTCGGCGTCGTCGTCCCCGGGGTCGGGCGCGACGCCCTCGCGCCAAAGCTCTCGTCCCGCCACCGCGTCCGGTGCCGGCCGGGCGGCGCGGACCAGGAGCAGCGAACCGCCGGTGGGCGGGCGGGTGTCCGGTTCGGGGAGCCGTCCCGGCCCACTCGCGGACCCCAGGCCGCGACCGGGCCGCGAGGGCGCGGTGCCTGCCGTGGCATCGGGCTTGTCCGTCCGGCCCGGCGGGTCGCTGGTGCGGGCCGGCGTACCGTCGCCGCCGCGCGGTGGCCGTGGTGGGGGCGCCGCGGCTCGGCCCCGGCCGGCGGGCGCGCCATCCGGGGGCGTATTCCCCGCGGACGGGGTACGGCTCGCGGAGGGCAGCGTGAGGCCCATGGCCCTGGCCAGCATGGTCATGCCGGCCGGATCGGACACCCCCAGGACGCGGGCCGCGCGCAGCAGATCCCCCAGATGGGCCGGGCCCGGGCTCATGCGTAGGCGGAGGTGTCGGGCGTGCCCTTCACCATGGCGAGGTCCGCGACGGCCCGCCACTCCGGGGAGTCGGCCGTCAGGGCCATCTGGTGGCAGGCCCGCAGCGTGTCCAGGAACTCGGCGGTGCTCGCCGCCGGCCGCGCCGCCACCGACTCGCTCTCGAACATCTCGGCCAACTCCAGGGTGAGCGCCTCGTCGTAGTCGTCCCCCATGTGCAACCGGGCGACCTTCAGAAGGTGTTCGCGGTCCGGCGACTCCAGCTTCAGCAGGATGCAGCGGCGCAGGAAGGCGGCGGACAGCTCCCGCTCCTCGTTGCTCGTGATCACCACCAGCGGCGCTCCCGCGCTCTCGGCCGCCGTCACCATCCGCCGGTCCGGGCCCATGAAGCGGAGGTTGTTGAGCGGATCGAGCAGGGCGTCGGGGACATCGGGGTCGGCCTTGTCGATCTCGTCGATCAGGACCACCGCGGGCCGGTCGCGCAGGGCGGGCGGGCAGTGTTCGTCCATGGCCGGGTCGAGCGCCTTCCACAGCGGGCCCGGCCGGACGTAGGACCGTGAACCGGCGCCCTTGAGCCGGCCCAGCGTGGCGTCGTTGAGCTGGCGGAACGCCTCCTCGCGCCAGAGCAGGTCGTGCGGTTCGGTGCGGGCGGTGACCACTTCGGCGTAGTAGCGCAGCCCCATCAGCCGGGCCACGTTCGGCGCCAGGGTCGACTTGCCCGAGCCGGGCGGGCCGAGCACCAGTAAGGGACGGCCGGACGCCAGGGCGACGTTGACGGCCAGGACGGTCCGGTCGTCGAAGAGGTACACCTGGTCGTCGAGGCGGGCCGTGTCGCGCGGTGGTACGCGGGTGACCTCCGCGGGTCGCACCGACTCCCCGGCCGGGTCGAAAAGCTTGATCAAGCCTACTGTCCCCCTTGTCGGACCATATGACAGACGTCGGACCAGGTGTCGGCCAGACGTCGAATCATGTGTCGGATCACCTGCCGGACACATGGCGGATCACTTCTCGCATTACTTCTCGGATCACATGTCGGCGCAGATCTCCGGCCTACCCCGTTGCTCTCTTCCCCACGGCAGGCGCGGCCAGTACTCCGACGACCAATCTGTCCGGCCTCGCGGATGGGTGACGAAGCGTCAGCTCACTGACCGGTGGCGTATCCGCACCTCCGGGAAGCCGGTGGGCGCCGTCGGCTCGGGCGCGGGCGCGCGCCGAACACCCGTCGTCACGTCCACCCGGCTCAGCCAGGGCGCCCGGCGCAGGCCCTCCGGCAACGGCAGGTCCGGCCACGGGTCGATGTCGAGGAACATGACCGGTGAGGACTCGAGCGCGGTCAGATCCAGCAGGTTCGGGCAGCGCAGTATCCGTACCGACCGCAGCGACCGGCACCCGGTCAGTGCGGGCAGGGCGACGAGCTCCGGGTCGTCGGTGAGGACCAGTGAGCGCAGCCCGGGCAGCCGTGGCAGCACCTCGGCCAGTCCGTCGACCCGGCCCGAGCAGCACAGTTCGGGCACGGGGGTGCCGGCCCGCAGCAGCGCGCGCACCTGAGCGGACGACCGGACGCGCACCCGCCGCTCCGCGGGCCGGGGGCGGGGGCCGAGGGCGGAGAGCCGCCTCGGCGACCGTCCCGGCGGCGCCAGCACACTGCGGGCGGTGCCCTGGTCCGACTCGGCGGCCCGCAACTCGTCCAGGAGCTCGTGGAGTTCGGGGGAGGGCTGGCTGCCGAGCAGTTCGTCGGGGCTCGTGCCCGGCGCGTGGGCCAGGTGGTGGGCTGCCAGGAAGGTCCTGACCTCGGGACCCGGGAAGGCCACGGTGTCCGGGCCGGGGCGGAACACCACGCCCGCCCGGTCCGCGAGGGCGGCCAGCAGCCGCTCGGGGGAGGCCGCGTCGGAGGCGCCGGGGTCGCGCAGCGCGGTCAGCGCGGTCCGCAGCGGGATCCGCGAGGCGTCCACGCCGAGCGTGGCGACCGCCAGCCGGCCGGAGGCCGCCCGCAGGACACTGTCGGGCACCTGGCGCGCGGCGAGGCCGGGCACGGCCGGGTCGGACGAGCCGGCCGGTTCCTCCGGAGCCCGCCGCCACGCCGCCGAGACACCGGCCCGCAGCAGCCGGTGCCGGGCGACCGGCATCGGCCGCCCGGTCCGGCGCACCGCCCGCAGCAGCGCCGGGACGGCGGCCGGGCGGCGGGCGACGCCGACGAGCAGTGGATCGGTGGCGAACCGGTCGGTGAGGAGCGCCCGGGCCTGCCGGTCCTCGGGAGTCGCCGTCGTGAGGGAGGCGAGCAGGGTGTGGACGCCGTTGGGGGACAGGGGCCGCAGCCCGACGACCCGGAAGGCGTCCCCGAGGCGGGCCCAGGGCACCCCGGTGCCGTTCGTGGCGATGACACACGGCGCCTGGGGGTGGGCGTCGAGCAGGCGCAGCAGGTGGTCCCACACGGCTGCGCGGTTGCCCTCGGGCACCGCGTCCAGGTCGTCCACGGCCAGGAAGGCCCGCCCGGACCGCAGTTGCCGGGCCACCCAGCCCGCCGGTTCCTGCGGGGCGGCCAGCGGGGCGAGCGTGGGCACCATGCCGTCCAGCCGGGGCAGCGCCCCCGAGCGCGCCGACAGCACGAGCGGTGTCCGGCAGCCCCAGGGCGCCCGTCCCGCACCCGCCGGTCCCCGTCCCGGGTCGTCCAGCGCCTGTGCGGCGAGCCGCGCCAGCTCGGTGCTGTGGCCGGCCCCCGTGGGACCGACGAGCAGGATGCGCCGCCCCAGCTCCGGCAGCAGCTCCGCGGGGACGTCACGGTCCGGCTCCGGCGCGCCCCGGCCGGCGCGGACGCCGAGGGTGCGGGCCACCGGCATCGCGGGCAGGGCCGGTGCCACCTCCTTGCGGAACTGCTCGGTGAAGGACCCGTCGTCGGCCGCCAGGGCGTCGGGCGCGTTCCCGGCGGAGCGGTCGTCCAGCACGGGCGCCGGGGCCGAGCCCGCGGCCATCGCCGTCATACGGGCCACGATCCCGTCCAGGACGCGGTCCAGCGCCGCGCGGTAGCGCGGGGCCTGCATGGTCATCAGGGCCAGCCCCAGCGAGCGATACTCGGGCGGCTGGCCCGCGGAGAAGGTGTCGGCCGTGGCGACCGGTCCCGGCAGCCGCCGTTCGACCGGCTCCCAGACCAGGGGCAGCGCCGGCTGCGGCGCGGTCCCGGTCCTGGCCTGTCCCAGATTGCGCCGCAGCGCCAGCACCGCCCAGTCGTGATGGGCCGGGCCCTCGTTGAAGTACGCCGGGCTGCACAGCGCCAGCACGACGTCCGCGCTCTCGACGCCGTACGTCCTGCTCTGCTCGGCCGGGGAGGCGGGCGGCGGGACGATGCGGTCGAAGACCGGTCCGCCCGTGGCGTCCAGACGCCGTCTCAGCTCGTCCAGGAATCTCGCGACCCAGGCCTCGTCCCTGCCGCGCACGTAGCTGACGGCATAGCGGTACACGGGCACCATCTCATCCCCCGGTATGTGGCTTGCGTACCTGAATCCAGTTTCTCACGAGCCCGGGGGACCGGCCGTGGCAGAATCCCCGCCATCAACTCGTAACCATTCAGGCTTTATTGGCGAATTGTCAGGTAACATGCCCAACGTGCCGGTCGGGGAGCAGTCCCTGGGAAAGAAGCAGGCGAACCTGCTCACTGCCATCATGCGGGGGGTGCCTGTCCTGGGACGCGGCAAGGACTTCCACGCCCTGACCGACGGGGACATCCGCGGCGCGCTGGCCAGACTTCCCGCGGGCACCGACGTGTCGCAGGCGGGCGAGCTCAACCGGCTGCGCCCCCGCCTGCTGGACGCGGTCATCGGGGCCCGGACCCGGCAGGCGTGCTACCTCAGGGGGCTGCCCAGCCACGGCCTGGAGCCGCTGCTGCGGACCGTCGGTGAGGCCGTCCGCGCCCCGCTGGTCCTGCGCGTGGTGTACGGCGCCAGTACCGAGGTTCCGCTGCGGGCGCTGAGCTATGTCCTGCCGGCCGTCCGGATGGCGGCCCGGCTGGCCGCGGCCGGGCACCGGGCCCTCCATCTCCAGGTCGTGCTCGCGGGATCCCTCGGCTGTCCCATCAACGGCCTGACCGAGTCCGCGGTGGCCGAGGAGAGCGGGTTGCTCGCCCGGTGCCTCGACCGGCTCCTGGCACTGCTGATCCCGCACCGCTACGGGATCTACGGCACCCAGACCCCGGCCGGTGTCCTGGCCGCGCTGGAGGACCTGGTGCGCACCCTCACCCCGCAGAAGCGGGCGCGCGTCCTGGAGCGGCTCGGCGGCAAGGGGGGCGCGACCGCGGCGGAGCAGACCCTGCTGTACGCGGCCGCCCACGTCCTGGTGCACGACCGCGCCGCCGTCCCGCTGGTGCTGGAGCGGGGCACTGCCGTCCCGTCCGACGCCAGGGTGATCGACATCGGCGGCCTTCAGGAGCGTCACTTCCACGACGTACGACGACTGTTCGCATCCGGGGCGGCGCAGGGGCCCGGGGCGCTGGTGCTGTCCCGGCACGCGGTGCCGCCGTACACCATGGCGCGGGGCGGGGACGTCGGACTGCGGGAGTTCCTGGACGGCGGCTGGCCGTGCGAAACGCCGGCCGAGGCCGCCCGCCGCGACTTGGACCTGCTGTGGGACGAGTTGCTGCCGAGCGACCTGCGCCGAGTCGTCGACGTCCGGCAGGAAGCCCTGCGATGACGCCCTCTCCCGATCCCCTCGGCCGTGCGGAACTGGTCGTCCATTGGCGCGAGTTGGGAATCCGCCCCGGTGACACCCTGCTCGTGCACGCCTCCCTGCGCGCGCTCGGGCCGGTGCGCGGGGGAGCAGGGGCCGTCGCCGACTCCCTGCTGGACGTGCTCGGGGCGGACGGCACCCTCGTCGTCTACACGCAGACCCCCGACAACACCGACCCGTCCCGCTGGCCCGTCACCCGCGGCTATGCCGTGCCGGCCAGTGAGTGGCCGCGGCTGCGTGCCTCCCTGCCGGCCTTCGACCCCGCCCGGACGCCGAGCTTCGGGGTCGGTGTCCTGCCCGAGGAGGTGCGCACCCGTCCGGCGGCGCTGCGCAGCGGCCATCCGCAGAGTTCGTTCGCCGCGCTCGGACCCGCCGCCGCGCGGATCACCGCCGGGCACGCGCTGGACTGCCACCTCGGCGAGGACTCCCCGCTGGCCCGGCTGGAGGAGCTGGAGGCGCGGATCCTGTTGCTGGGCGTGGACTACTCCGTCTGTACGGCCTTCCATCTGGCGGAATACCGCGTGCCGGGCCAGACCACGCGCGACTACGGCTGCGCGGTGGCCGACGGTCCGGGAGGCCGCCGCTGGCACCAGTACCGGGACCTGGACTTCGACGCCTCGGTCTTCCCGGACCTGGGCGCCTCCTACGAGGCGCTGCCGGAGCGGCCGGTGACCCGGGGCCGCGTGGGCGACGCCGACTGCCGACTGCTCGCCCTGGCCCCCGCGGTGGCGTACGCGGCGAAGTGGCTGACCGCCCGACGAGCGAGCACACCGGACGAGACATACCCGAGGGGGTAAAGGCGGTCAGTCGACCACGGGGGGCAGTGGACCATGGGCGGGTCATTGCACCATGGGCGCTGGGGTGACACGGTCGGGTGACCGCGGTGACCGCGATCGCTGGGGTCGGTGCTGGCACCGGATCGCGCCCATTGGGTCGACGCGGGCGCGGAGCACGGCCGCCGCGGTGAAGGCTCAGTGGTTTCCGGGTCCTGGGGTGATGCCGTCGGCGGACTGCGATCACTGGGGGCGATGGGCACCGGATCATGCCCATTGGGTCGGCGCGGGCGCGGAGCACGGCCGCCGCGGTGAACGCTCAGCGGATTCCGGGCACTGGGGTGAACGCGTCAGCGGATCGCGACGACCGGGGTGACACCGTCGTCGGCTCACGCCCGCTGGGGTCGACGCGGGCAGCGGCTCACGCCCGCTGGGGTCGACGCGGGCAGCGGATCACGCCCGCTGGGGTCGACGCGGGCAGCGGATCACGCCCGCCGGGGGCCACGCGGTGACCGGATCATGCCCGCCGGGGTCCACGCGGCCACCGGATCATGCCCGCCGGCGTCCCCGCCGTCAGCGGATCACCACCACCGGGACGCCGATCGTTGCGAACTGCCACATCGCGTCGCCGTCCGGGCGGGACTCGCGGATGCCGCCCGTGCGTACGTCCGTGTCGGCCCCCGATCTCGGCACCCCGACCGCCGCGCTGAAGCCGATGGCCACGCCGTCCACGGCGGTGAAGCGGACGACGTGCTCGATGGGGGTGCCGTCGGTGCCGGTGATCGAGTTGGAGCGGGAGGTGACCGGGTAGGTGCCGGGGAACGGGGCGAGGCTGCCCGGGGTCACCGTGAACGTACGGAGCACCCGCTCGCGCGCGCCGACGAGCCACACCCGGCCGGCGTCCACCGAGTACACCACCCGTTCACCCGTACCGGTCCCGGCGGGCAGGGCGGCGGGGTTCGGGTCGACGCGGGGTGCCTGGGAGGCCGACGCCGAGGCCGTGGCCTGCGGCTTGCTGAAGCTCGCCGGGACGGTCGCGGAGGCCTGGTAGGCGAGGAAGGAGACCGTCGCCAGGGCCGCCGCGGTGAGCCCGAACACGAATCCGGAGCTGCCCTTTGCCACCGTCACCCACCTGACCGATCGTCTCGCCCGCCGTACTTGCGGCGACCGTAGCAGCCACGGCCCGCTCCACCCGGGCGGCGATGCCGAGCCCCAAACCGCCGTACGCTGTTTGCGTGCTCTTGCTCGCTCTGGATACCGCCACTCCCGCCGTGACCGTCGCGCTGCACGACGGGACGGATGTCATCGCCTCGTCCAGTCAGGTCGACGCGCGCCGGCACGGGGAGCTGCTGCTGCCCTCCGTCGACCGGGTGCTCGCCGAGGCCGGGCTCCGGCTCGACGCCGTGACCGGTGTCGTCGTGGGGATCGGGCCCGGCCCGTACACCGGGCTGCGCGTCGGCCTCATGACCGCGGACACCTTCGGGCTCGCCCTCGGCGTGCCCGTGCACGGGGTGTGCACGCTGGACGGGCTGGCGTACGCGGCCGACATCGAGAGCGGCCCCTTCGTCGTGGCGACCGACGCCCGCCGCAAGGAGGTCTACTGGGCGCGCTACGCGGACTCCCGCACCCGGCTGACCGACCCGGCCGTCGACCGGCCCGCCGACATCGCCGACCAGGTGGCAGGGCTGCCGGCGGTCGGCGCGGGCGCGCTGCTGTACCCGGACACCTTCCCCGACGCGCACGCACCGGAGAACGTGTCGGCGGCGGCACTGGCCGCGCTGGCCGCCGAGCGGCTGGCCAAGGGGGAGGAGCTGCCGCCGCCCCGGCCGCTGTACCTGCGCCGGCCTGACGCCCAGGTGCCCAAGAACTACAAGGTGGTCACCCCCAAGTGACCCACGCCGTGACTCCTCGACTGCGCGAGATGCGCTGGTGGGACATCGATCCCGTGCTGGAGCTGGAGAAGGAGCTGTTTCCCGAGGACACCTGGTCCCGGGGCATGTTCTGGTCCGAGCTCGCCCACGCCCGCGGCCCCGAGGCGACGCGGCGCTACGTGCTCGCCGAGACCGACGACCGGATCGTCGGCTACGCGGGCCTCGCCGCCTCCGGGGACCTTGCCGACATCCAGACCATCGCCGTCGCCCGCGACCACTGGGGCACGGGCCTCGGCGGCCGCCTGCTCGCCGAGCTGCTCCGCGCCGCCACCGCCTTCGAGTGCGGTGAGGTGATGCTGGAGTGCCGGATCGACAACATCCGCGCCCAGAAGCTGTACGAGCGCTTCGGCTTCGAGGCCATCGGCTTCCGGCGCGGCTACTACCAGCCGGGCAACGTGGACGCCCTGGTCATGCGGCTCACCGACCCATCAACCTCCGTACAAGGAACCGAGATCCATGGCTGACGAACCCCTCGTCCTCGGTATCGAGACCTCCTGCGACGAGACCGGCGTCGGCATCGTCCGCGGCACCACCCTGCTGGCCGACGCGGTCGCCTCCAGCGTCGACGAGCACGCCCGCTTCGGCGGTGTCGTCCCGGAGGTCGCCTCGCGCGCGCACCTCGAGGCGATGGTGCCGACGATCAACCGCGCGCTGAAGGACGCAGGGGTGAGCGCGAGCGACCTGGACGGCATCGCGGTCACCGCCGGCCCCGGCCTCGCGGGCGCCCTGCTGGTGGGCGTCTCGGCGGCGAAGGCGTACGCCTACGCGCTCGGCAAGCCCCTCTACGGCGTCAACCACCTCGCCTCGCACATCTGCGTGGACCAGCTGGAGCACGGCGCGCTGCCCGAGCCGACCATGGCGCTGCTGGTGTCCGGAGGCCACAGCTCGCTGCTGCTGTCCAGCGACATCACCTCGGACGTACGGCCGCTGGGCGCGACCATCGACGACGCGGCCGGCGAGGCCTTCGACAAGATCGCCCGGGTGCTGGACCTCGGGTTCCCGGGTGGTCCGGTCATCGACCGGTACGCACGCGAGGGAGATCCGGAGGCGATCGCGTTCCCGCGCGGCCTGACCGGCCCGCGCGACCCGGCGTACGACTTCTCCTTCTCCGGCCTGAAGACGGCGGTCGCCCGCTGGATCGAGGCGAAGCGGGCGGCGGGGGAGGAGGTGCCGGTGCGTGACGTGGCGGCCTCCTTCCAGGAGGCGGTCGTGGACGTGCTGACCCGCAAGGCGGTACGGGCCTGCAAGGACGAGGGCGTCGATCATCTGATGATCGGCGGTGGCGTGGCCGCGAACTCGCGGCTGCGGGCGCTGGCGCAGGAGCGGTGCGAGGCGGCCGGGATCCGGCTGCGGGTGCCGCGGCCGAAGCTGTGCACGGACAACGGGGCGATGGTCGCCGCGCTCGGCGCCGAGATGGTCGCGCGGGGGCGTGCGGCCTCCGGCTGGGACCTGTCCGCGGACTCCTCCCTGCCGGTCACGGACCCGCACGTCCCGGGGCACGACCACGTCCACGAGGTCAGCAAGGAGAACCTCTACTCGTGACCGTCGCCCTGATGTGGGAGGCCCGGGCGGCCGAGGGCCGCGGCGAGGAACTGCTGACCTGGGCACGGGCGCAGCAGCTGCCGGCCCGGCCGGTACGCCGGGAAACCTTCCGGGCCCCTCAGGATCGCGTCCTCGTCATCACCTGGTGGGACGCGCCCTACGATGCCGACCTGCCCGAACTCCCCGAGCCAGGCGGGGAGTTGGTCATGCGGGCGGTGCACCGGTGGCGGTTCGAGTCGGTGCCGGAGCGGTGAACGGGGTGTAGGAGAGCCTCTGTGGCCCGTGCCGGTCGTGCTCCCGCCACAGCAGTCGGCCGTGCCCGCGCTCCCAGTGCGCGGCCACGGCGGCCTTTGCCAGCCAGTCCAGCGTCGGCAGCAGCGGCAGCAGAGGGATCAGCGGACCCCCCACGAGGGCGAAGACCGAGGCCGTCACCACGAAGGCCACGAAGATCAGGAGCGGGAAACGGCCGCGCTGACGGCCCGGTTCCCCGCCCGGTTCCCGGCCCGTCACCGGCACCGCCGCCTCGAAGCGCCGCACTTCGCCCACCCACCTGAGCCGCGACCCCCGCAGCAGCGTCACCAGCAGCAGGTAGCCGAGCGCGAGGACGGCGACCAGCCACACCCGGTCCGCCCGCACCGGTGGACTCCCGTGCACTCCGACGGCCACCACCACCCCGACGGCCGTGGCGGCCAGCAGCGCCAGCGCCGTCCCCAACTCCTGGCGCACGTACCTGACCATCGCGCCCCCCCGTGTCCGCGGCGCGGGGAGTCACCCCGCCCCCGCCACCTCCGTCTCGCACCGCAGCCGCCGGTCGGCGCCGAGTGTCCTCACCGGTCCCGTGAGGAGCAGGTGCGCCGAGTGCCGTACGTCCGTGCTCGATGCCGCCAACCGTAGTTCCAGCGCGCCCGGTTCGACCACCCTGGCGCCGGAACGGTCGGTGAACGCCGACAGGTCCGCGTGGAAGCGGAAGGTGACCCGGGCGGCCTCGCCCGGCTCCAGCTCCAGTCGCCGGTAACCGATCAGGCGTACGTCCGGACGCGTCACGCTCGCCACCGGGTCGTGCAGGTACAGCTGTACGACCTCCGCGCCCGCTCGGTCGCCGGTGTTGCGGACGGTGACCGAGACGTCGTACGAGCCGTCCGTGCCGATCTCCGTCCCCGTGGAGTCCGACTCCCACGTGAACGTCGTGTACGAGCGGCCGTGGCCGAAGGGGTACAGCGGGGTCGGGTCGAGGTTGCTGACCTCGCCGGCCAGGCCGAGCGGGGGCTGGAGGTAGGTCCAGGGCTGGCCGCCGGGCACCCGGGGGACGCTCACCGGAAGGCGGCCCGAGGGGTTGACGCGGCCCGACAGCACGCCCCCCACCGCCGGGCCGCCCTCCTCCCCCGGGAAGAACGCCTGGACGACCGCGCCCAGGCGTCCGTGCCAGCGGCCCAGCGCGTACGGGCGGCCGGTCAGGAGGACGAGGACGACGGGGACGCCCGTCGACACCAGGGCGTCCAGCAAGTCGCCCTGCACCCCGGGCAGTCGCAGGTCGGTCACGTCGCAGCCCTCGCCCGAGGTGCCCCGCCCGAACAGGCCCGCCCGGTCGCCGAGGACCGCCACGCACACGTCCGCCTCGGCCGTCCGGGCCACCGCCTCCTCGAAGCCGCCCGTGTCGGGGTCGTCGACGCCACAGCCCTCCGCGAACGTGACCTTGGCGTCGGGGAGTTCGGCCCGCAGCGCCTGGAGGACCGTGGGGATCTCGATGCCCATCGGCACCTCGGGGTGGTGCGTGAGGACGTGCGAGGGGAAGGAGTAGCAGCCCAGCATCGCGAGGGCGTCCGCGGCGCGCGGGCCGACCACCGCGATACGGGTGTCGGGGGCCAGCGGGAGGAGCCCGTCGGGGTTGTCGAGGAGGACCACCGACTCCTCGGCCAGCCGGCGCGCGAGCGCGCGGTTCGCCGACGAGTCCAGGTCGATGCGCTCGGCCGGCTCCGGGGTCCAGTCCTCGTCCAGCAGGCCCAGCTCGCACTTCTGCAGCAGGACCCGGCGGGCCGCCCGGTCGATCAGGGACTCGGGGACCTCGCCCGCTCGTACCGCCTCGACGAGCGGTGTGCCGTAGCACTTCAGGGTGGGCAGCTCGACGTCGAGGCCCGCCGCGAGCGCCGCGTGGGCCGCCTCCGCCTCGGAGCCCGCGACCCGGTGCTGGGTCTGCAGGAAGCCGACGCCGAAGTAGTCGGCGACCACCGTGCCCGTGAAGCCCCACCGCTCACGCAGCAGCTCGGTCAGCAGACCCGGGTCCGCCGAGGCCGGGATGCCGTCCGTGTCGTTGTACGCGGCCATCACCGACCGCGCCCCGGCCTCCCGCAGCGCCATCTCGAAGGGCGGCAGCGTGATGTCCGCGAACTCCCGCACGCCCGCCCGCACGGGCGCGAGGTTGCGGGCACCGGCCGAGGAGGCGTACCCGGCGAAGTGCTTGAGCGTGGAGACGATCCCGGCCGACTCCAGGCCCCGCACATAGGCGGTGCCGATGGTGCCGACCAGGTACGGGTCCTCGCCGATGGTCTCCTCGACGCGGCCCCATCGCGGATCCCGTACGACGTCCAGGACCGGGGCGAGTCCCTGGTGGACGCCCACCGAGCGCAGGTCGCGGCCGATGGCGGCGGCCATCTCCTCGACGAGGGCGGGGTCGAAGCTCGCGCCCCAGGCGAGCGGCACCGGGTAGGCGGTGGCCCGCCAGGTGGTGAAGCCTGCCAGGCACTCCTCGTGCGCGAGGGCGGGGATGCCGAAGCGGCCCGCCTCCGCGATACGGCGCTGGGCGCGGGCCAGCGCCTGCGCGCCCAGCGCCGGGTCCACGGGGGCGGTGCCGAAGGGGCGGGTGAGCTGGCCGAGGCCGTGGGTGATCAGCTCGTCCCAGTCGTAGTCGGCGCTCATCTCGCGCTGCAGCGGGGCGACTCCGTCGCCGTCGGTGTCGGCGCCCACCCACACGCCGTAGAGCTGGGCGGTCTTCTCCTCCAGGGTCATCCGGGAGAGGAGGTCGTCGACGCGGGAGGCGGCGGGCAGGGCGGGGTCACGCCAAGGCGCGGTGGTCATGAAACTCCTGCTCTGGTCGAGTCGGGACGGGCCCTCTCACGAATGTTTCGCTATTCATCTCGAATGTTCCGGGAACCTAGGCCGGTCGCAAGGGTTCGTCAAGAGGGGGCGCAGGGATACGATCGCCGCCATGACGCCTCCGGAGCCCGTTGAAACGCGGACGACAACCCCGACGACAGGCCGGTCCCAGCAGACCGCGACGCTCGCCGAGATCGCCCGCGAGGCCGGCGTGTCCGCGCCGACAGTTTCGAAGGTCCTCAACGGCCGCGCCGACGTGGCCCCGGCCACCCGCACCCGGGTGGAGGAGCTGCTGCGCGCGCACGGTTACCGGCGCCGCAGGGCCGAGGCGAGCCGCTCCCCGCTCATCGACCTGGTCTTCCACGAGCTGGAGAGCGCCTGGGCGATGGAGGTCATCCGGGGCGTGGAGAACGTGGCCCGGGACACCGGGCTGAGCGTGGTGCTGAGCGAGAGCGCGGGGCGGCTGACACCGGGGAGGACCTGGGCGGACCAGGTCGCCGCCCGCAGGCCGCACGGGGTGATCCTGGTGCTCTCGGGCCTGGACGAGTCCCAGCGGGCCCTGCTGACCAGCCGTTCCATCCCCTTCGTGGTGATGGACCCGGCCGGCGACCCGGGCGTGGACGTGCCCTCCATCGGTGCGACCAACTGGCAGGGCGGTCTCGCCGCCACCCGGCACCTCGTCGAACTCGGCCACACGCGCATCGGTGCCATCACGGGCCCCTCCCGCATGATGTGCAGTCGCGCCCGGGTCGACGGCTACCGGGCCGCCCTGGAGACCGCCGGGCTCCCCGTCGACCCCTCGCTCGTCGCGTCCGGCGACTTCCACCACGACACCGGCTACCGCCAGGGGCTGGAGCTGCTGCGCCGCCCCGACCGCCCGACCGCGGTCTTCGCCCTCAACGACCTGCAGGCGCTCGGCCTGTACGAGGCCGCCCGCGAACTCGGCCTGCGCATCCCGGAGGACCTGAGCGTGGTCGGCTTCGACGATCTGCCGGTCGCCCGCTGGGTGGGGCCGCCGCTGACGACCGTACGGCAGCCGCTGACGGAGATGGCCGAGGCGGCGGCCAAGCTGGTGCTGGACCTGGGCCGGGAGGACCAGGCGCCGGTGGCCACCCGGGTCGAGCTGGCCACGAGCCTGGTGGTGCGCAGCAGCACGGCACCGCCGCCCAGTGGTGTCTGACGGGGCGCCACTGTTGCAGGTTGGCCGGAAGTGGCGGTATTGACAGGCGGTGCGCCCACGCCCACACTCCCGCGAAGCCAATCGGTAACCCACCCGAAACTTTCGAAGGCCCGCTGACGCGCTGCCACTCGTCCGGAACTGCCGAAACCCCAGCAACCCGGTGTCTGCGGTCACCCTGGGCTGACGGGTCTCTGAGAAGCGTGAGATTTTCCGTAGAAAACCGCTTCGTGGGGTCGCTGCTAACAACCTCCTAATAATTCGGACTTACGTTCCTGTCTGTGACGGGACTTGAGCCGGGACAGGCGGAGAGCGGCGGCGGGGGCAGATCCAGGGGCCGGCGCTCGACCGTACTGAGGATCGCCGGCCTCACCATGGCGGGACTGCTGGTGCTGGGCGCCGGGGCGGCGGGGTGGGTGTACTGGCACCTCGACAGCAACATCAAAAGCGTCGACATCAACCAGGCGCTCGGCGACGACCGTCCGGCGAAGGCGGTGACGATCCCGTCCCCCGGGGCCTCCGAATCCCCGCTGCCCACCGGCTCCCTGAACGTCCTCGTCCTCGGGTCCGACTCCCGCAGCGGCAAGGAGAACAAGGCGCTCGGCGGGGGCAGCAGCTCCGGCGCCCGGTCGGACACCGCGATGGTGGTGCACATCGACGCGGGCCGGAAGGACGCGACCATCGTCAGCATCCCGCGCGACACGCTCGTCACCCGCCCGTCCTGCCCGCTGAAGTCGGGTGGCTCCACGGCCGTGGCCCACAACGCCATGTTCAACAGCGCCTACTCCGTGGGCGGCCCGGTGTGCGCGGTGAAGACGGTCGAGTCCATCACCGGCGTCCGCATGGACCACTACATCGAGATCGACTTCTCGGGCTTCGCGAAGCTGGTGAACGCCCTGGGCGGGGTCACCGTCACCACGGACCAGGACATCGACGACGACGACAGCCATCTGCACCTCGCGGCCGGTACCCACCATCTCGACGGCAAGCAGGCCCTCGCCCTCGCCCGCACCCGGCACGGCATAGGCGACGGCAGCGACCTGGGCCGCATAGGCCTCCAGCAGAAGCTGGTGAAGGCCTTGCTGGAGCAGATCTCCTCGACGAACCTCTTCACCGACCCCGCCCGGCTCTACTCCGTCGGCGACGCCCTGACGGACAGCCTCACCACCGACACGGGCCTGGACTCCATCAGCGAGCTGGTCGGGTTCGGGCGCAGTCTGAAGGGCCTGACCGCGCAGCACCTCAAGACGGTGATGATGCCGGTGGTCACGGCCCCCTCCGACCCCAACCGCGTGGTGGCGAAGGAACCGGCGGCGAGCGAGCTGTGGGAATCGCTGCGCTGAGCAGCGCAAGGATCAGTCGCTGCGCTGAGCAGCGCACAGAGAAGTCGCTGCGCTGACCAGCGGAAACAAGGGCGGCGGAAAAAACTTCGGGGAAATGCGGCGTGCCTGTCGATCCCCGGCCTCCTCGATCGACGCACTGGTGAAAGGCCGGACAGCGACCGGCCCCGGACCGACCGAGGAGTCACCATGCCCCGCTACCTCTCCCTCGTACAGATCGACGAGAAGACCGCCCCCGCCGAGGGGCCCAGCCCCGAGCTGATGCAGCGGATGGGGGAGCTGATCGAGGAGATCACCAAGGCCGGCGTGATGCTGGACACCGCCGGGCTGACGCCGTCCGCGCAGGGCACGCGGGTGCACTGGCAGAACGGTGAGATCTCCGTGACCGACGGGCCCTTCACCGAGTCCAAGGAGGTCGTCGGCGGCTACGCGATCATGCAGTGCAAGGACAAGGCCGAGGCACTGGAGTGGACCAAGCGGTTCCTGAAGGTGCACGAGGAGCACTGGACGGTGACCTGCGAGGTCAGGGAGATCGCGGAGGGCTGAGCGCCGCTTGGCCCGAGGCCCGTCGGGGGTGTTGCATGGTGGGCTGTGGAACAGCAGCCCACCGCCACCCGTGCCGTCGACACCGTCTTCCGCCTCGAGTTCCCGCGCATCGTCGCCGGCGTCACCCGGATCGTCCGTGACGTCGGCATCGCCGAGGAGCTCGCCCAGGACGCCCTGGTCGCCGCGCTGGAGCAGTGGCCCCGGGACGGTGTGCCGGACAACCCGGGCGCCTGGCTGACGGCCACCGCCCGGCACCGCGCCGTCGACCTGGTCCGGCGCCGGGAGAACTACGCCCGCAAGCTGGCGGAGATCGGCCGCAGCCTGGAGACGACCGCGCCGCCCGAGGAGCCCGCCGACCCCGAGGACATCGACGACGACCTGCTCCGGCTGGTCTTCACCACCTGTCATCCCGTCCTGTCCGCCGAGGCCCGCACCGCCCTCACCCTGCGGCTGCTGGGCGGCCTGACCACCGCCGAGATCGCCCGCGCCTTCCTCGTCCCCGAGCCGACGGTCGCCCAGCGCATCGTCCGCGCCAAACGCACCCTCGCCACGAAGAACGTCGCCTTCGAGGTGCCCTACGGCCCGGACCGCGAGGCCCGTCTCGGCTCCGTCCTGGACGTCATCTACCTGATCTTCAACGAGGGGTACGCCGCCACGGCCGGCGACGACTGGCTGCGCCCGGCGCTGTGCGAGGACGCGCTGCGGCTGGCCCGTGTGCTGTCGTCGCTGATGCCGAAGGAACCCGAGGTGCACGCGCTGGCCGCCCTGCTGGAGTTCCAGGCCTCCCGCGCCGCGGCCCGCACCGGCCCCGGCGGCGAACCCGTGCTGCTCAAGGACCAGAACCGCCGCCGCTGGAACCGCATGCTCATCGCCCGTGGCATCACGGCCCTGCACCGCGCCGAGGCCACCGCCACCGGCGCCCCGGGCCCGTACACCCTCCAGGCGGCGATCGCCGCCTGCCACGCGCACGCGTACACCTACGAGGAGACCGACTGGACGAGCATCGCCACCCTCTACGGCCTGCTCGCCGCCCGCGCCCCCTCCCCGGTCGTCGAACTCAACCGCGCCGTCGCCGTGTCGATGGCGGAGGGTCCGGAAGCGGGGCTCGCGATCGTGGACACCCTCGCGGCGGAACCCGCCCTGCGCGACTACCACCTGCTCCCCAGCGTCCGCGGCGACCTGCTGGAGCGCCTCGGGCGTACGGCCGAGGCCCGCGCCGAGTTCGCGCGGGCGGCGGAACTCACCCGCAACGAACGGGAACGGGAGCTGCTGCTGCGGCGGGCGGCCGGAGCGGGGTGATCAGGCGGGGTGTCCGACGAGCATGGTCGGCGCCCCCGCCACCCGGGTCAGGAAGACGGTCGCCGAGTTGGGGCCGGCCGGCTTGACCTTCTTCCTGAGTTCCTCGGGCTCCACCGCCGACCCCCGCTTCTTCACGGTCAGCGTCCCGACCTCCCGCTCCCGGAGCAGGGCCTTCAACTTCTTCACGTTGAAGGGCAGTTGGTCGGTGATCTCGTAGGAGGTGGCGTACGGGGTGGGGAGGAGGGCGTCGGAGGTGACGTACGCGATGGTGGGGTCGATCAGGCCGGCGTCCAGGTCCTCGGCCACCTCGGCGACCAGATGGGCGCGGATGACGGCGCCGCCGGGCTCGTACAGGTAGCGGCCCACCGGGCGGACCCGGGGATCGGGGAGCCCCCTTCCGAGCAGGGTGCGGGGGCCGGGGAGCAGCGTGGCGCGGACCGCCCCGGGCGTCGTCCCGAACCACAGCACGGCCTCCTTCACGTCCCCGCCGTCCGAGATCCACTCGGCCTCGGCGTCCTCGGGCACGGCCTCGTGCGGGATGCCCGGGGCGACCTTCAGCGCGGCGGCCCGGGACGCCTTGCGGGCCGCCCCGACGGCCCAGGACAGGGGCGGTGAGTAGGCCTCGGGGTCGAAGATCCGGCCGCGTCCGCCGCGCCGTGCCGGGTCGACGAACACGGCGTCGTACCCCGCCGTGTCGACCTCCGTGACATCGGCCTCCCGCACCTCGATCAGGTCCGCCAGCCCGAGCGCCTCGGCGTTCGCCCGCGCCACGGCGGCCGTCGCCGGGTCCCGGTCCACGGCCAGGACCCCGATCCCCGCCCGGGCGAACGCGATCGCGTCCCCGCCGATCCCACAGCACAGGTCGGCGACGGACCGTACCCCCATGGCCTGGAAGCAATCCGCCCGGTACGCCGCCACGCTCGCCCGCGTCGACTGCTCCACCCCGTTGGGTGTGAAGAACATCCGCCCGGCGTCCGCCGCCCCGAACTTCGCCGCCGCCCGCTGCCGCAGCCGCGCCTGCCCGAGGGCCGCCGACACCAGGTCGGCGGGGTGCTCGCGGCGCAGCCGGGTCGCCACGGCGAGCTCGTCGGCCGGGGCCGTGTCACGCACCTCGTCGAGGAGGGCGCGGCCTTCGGGGGTGAGGAGGAGGGCGAGGTCGTTCACCGGGTCATTGTGGGCCAGTCGGTGGATGGTGTGCCCGGGGACGCGGTGTCGGGCCGGGATCGCGGGCCCGGCCTGCGAGGATCCGGCACCATGCGAGCAGTCGTACAAAACGATAAAAACGGGGCGTCCCGGAAGCGGCGAGTCCGTGGCGGGATCGCCGTGCTCGCCGTCGCCGCCATCGCCTCCGGCTGTGCGACGGGCGACGGCCAGGAGGTGCGCCCGGCCTCCGGCCAGCAGCCCCTGAAGGCACCCGAGGCCCGCGCCCTGGACTCGTACGCCCTGAAGCTGCGCGCGGCCCTCACCGCCCGGGCCGCCGCCGCGCGGCGCTGGGGGCTGCGTCAGGTGCCCCTGACCGCTCCGCCGCCACCGGCGCACAAGCCGCGGATCACCGCCCGCAGGGGCTTCGAGGTGGACGACCAGGAGGAGCTGGACCTCCCGCCCGTCTTCACCACGGTTCCCACCCGGCAGAGGGTCGTCTTCCTCACCATCGACGACGGCGCCGAGAAGGACCCGGCGTTCCTGCGGATGATGAGCGAGCTGAAGATCCCGTACTCGGCCTTCCTCAGCGACTTCCTGGTCAAGGACGACTACGGGTACTTCCGCCGGATGCAGTCCGAGGGCGTCACCCTCAACAACCACACCCTCACCCACCCCTATCTGCCGGGGCTCTCCTACGAGCGGCAGCGGCACGAGATCTGCGGCATGCAGGCGGTCATGAAGAAGCAGTTCGGCCGGGCCCCGACCGTCTTCCGGCCGCCCTTCGGCAACTACAACCGGGACACCCTGCGCGCCGCGAAGTCCTGCGGCATCCGGTACGCGCCGATCTGGGACGAGGAGGTCTTCGTCGACCACTGGGAGTACCGCGAGGACGACCAGGACCTGCACCCCGGCGACATCGTGCTCACCCACTTCCGGGGCCGCGACGAGTGGAAGGGCACCATGGTCGACGACATGCGGCGCTTCCTGAACAAGGTCACGGCCGAGGGGTACGCGGTGGCCCGCCTGGAGGACTACCTGTGAGGCTCCGGGAGCTGGCCGCCGGGGTTCTGGCGCTCGCCCTCCTCACCGGCTGCGCCCAGTCCGTCGACCCCATCGAACGGCTCGGCAGGAAGGCGGCGCAGGAGGTACGGCCGCACGGTCACGCCGGCCGGCCCGTGCGGTCGTACCGCCGCTGGGGCCTCCAGGCCCCGCTGCCCCGTGCCCCGCGACCCGCCCGCGCCCCGGCCCTCCGCCCGGCGGGCCCGGCCCTCCCCCTGATCGTCTCCCACGTCCCCACCCACGACCGGGTCGTCTTCCTCACCTACGACGACGGCGCCGCGCGGGACCCGCGCTTCGCCGACATGGTCCGTGAACTCCGGCTGCCCGTCAGCGTGTTCACCGCCGACGGCACCGCCGCCCCGGTCCACGGCCACCTCCCGCGTCCACGGCCGGCCGACGCGGGCACCCACGGTCCCCGCCTCGGCCGCACCACCCTGCGCGGCCTGCCCTACGCCGGCCAGCGCGCCGAAATCTGCGGCCGGCCCGACCGGCCCCGGCCCCGTCTGTTCCGGCCGCCCCACGGCGCGTACGACGGCACCACCCTCCGCGCGGCCGGTGACTGCGGGGTCACGGCGCTGGTGCTGTGGTGCGTGTCGATGAACTCCGCCGGCCGGCTGACCTACACCCGCACCGCCCGCCACCTGACCCCCGGCGACATCGTCTCCGTGGCCCCGGACGCCGCGACGGGCCCACCCCTCACCCAACGCACGTCCCGCCTCCTCGCGCGTCTGGAGGAACGGGGGCTGACGGTGGGGCGTCTGGAGGACTATCTGTAGCCGAGGCCGCCGGCATCCGCCCCGCACGGGTCACGGCGAACCCGTCCCGGAAGAACCGGAAGAAGAAGAGGGCGAACGCGAGGGCGGCCGTCGCCTGCCCTCCCAGCCACACCGTCGCGCCCCACGCGTGCCCGTTCAGCGCCAGGGGGCCGCGAACACCAGGTCGAAGGCGCGTTCGGCTGGAAACTGGACCGCGAGCCCGCAGCCGTCGGACGACTGGGACCGGGAGGGCAGGGGTTGGCGGTAAGCGTCCGGGCGGCGGAGGGGACCCTCTCGCGTGGCACCTGTCGCTGGCCACGCCGGCGCGCCCTACGTGTGCGCCTTGGGTGCCAGGACGTCGGCGAATGCCAGGCCGAAGGCGCGTTCGGCCGGAAGGAGGCCCGTGAGCGTGCAGCCGTCGGACGGCAGGGACCGGGAGGGCAAGGGGGGTGGTAAGCGTCCAGGCGGCGGAGGGGCCCCTCTCGCGACGCGCCTGTCGCTGGCCAGTCGGCCCGCCCTACGTGTGGCCCCTTGGGGGCCAGGACGCCGGCGAACGCCTGGTCGAAGGCGCGTTCGGCCGGAAGCAGGACCGCGAGCGCATAGCCGTCGGACGACTGCGACCAGGAGGGCAGGGGGCGACGCGACGGTATACGTGTCCAACACGGCGGACGGGACCTCTCGCGAGGCATCCAGCGACCGGATCGCGGGCCGACGCGCCGCTCGGGATTAGCAGTCCGCTTGACCGAGTGCTAATCGCGGTCATAGTCTCGGCTCTGGCACTCCCCCCTGGAGAGTGCCAAACAAGCGACGGGCAGGTCCGGCACCCGCGACGACGGATCCACCTGGTCGCCACCTCAGACAGTTAACCCCGTGAGATCTCCGAAGGGGGAGGTCGGATCGTGACGACCGCCAGCTCCAAGGTTGCCATCAAGCCGCTCGAGGACCGCATCGTGGTCCAGCCGCTGGACGCCGAGCAGACCACGGCCTCTGGCCTGGTCATCCCGGACACCGCCAAGGAGAAGCCCCAGGAGGGCGTCGTCCTGGCCGTGGGCCCGGGCCGTTTCGAGAACGGCGAGCGCCTGCCGCTCGACGTCAAGACCGGCGACATCGTGCTGTACAGCAAGTACGGCGGCACCGAGGTCAAGTACAACGGCGAGGAGTACCTCGTCCTCTCGGCCCGCGACGTGCTCGCGATCATCGAGAAGTAGTACCGCCTCAGAGTTTTTCCACGCTGCGCCCCCGGCCCCCGCGACCACTAAGAAGCCGGGCGCCCGGGGCGCAGTGTCTTTGTTACAACCCACAGATCCGAGAGGGCTCCCGCTGTCATGGCGAAGATCCTGAAGTTCGACGAGGACGCCCGTCGCGCCCTCGAGCGCGGCGTCAACAAGCTGGCCGACACGGTCAAGGTGACGATCGGCCCCAAGGGCCGCAACGTCGTCATCGACAAGAAGTTCGGCGCGCCCACCATCACCAACGACGGCGTCACCATCGCCCGTGAGGTCGAGGTCGAGGACCCCTACGAGAACCTCGGCGCCCAGCTGGTGAAGGAGGTGGCGACCAAGACCAACGACATCGCGGGTGACGGCACCACCACCGCCACCGTGCTCGCCCAGGCGCTGGTGCGCGAGGGCCTGAAGAACGTGGCCGCGGGTGCCTCCCCGGCCGCGCTCAAGAAGGGCATCGACGCCGCCGTCGCCGCCATCTCCGAGGACCTCCTCGCGACGGCCCGCCCGATCGACGAGAAGTCCGACATCGCCGCCGTGGCCGCGCTGTCCGCCCAGGACCAGCAGGTCGGCGAGCTGATCGCCGAGGCGATGGACAAGGTCGGCAAGGACGGTGTCATCACCGTCGAGGAGTCCAACACCTTCGGTCTGGAGCTGGACTTCACCGAGGGCATGGCCTTCGACAAGGGCTACCTGTCCCCGTACTTCGTCACCGACCAGGAGCGTATGGAGGCCGTCCTCGACGACCCGTACATCCTGATCAACCAGGGCAAGATCTCCTCGATCGCCGACCTGCTGCCGCTGCTGGAGAAGGTCATCCAGACCAACTCCTCCAAGCCGCTGCTGATCATCGCCGAGGACGTCGAGGGCGAGGCCCTGTCGACCCTGGTCGTCAACAAGATCCGCGGCACCTTCAACGCGGTCGCGGTCAAGGCCCCCGGCTTCGGTGACCGCCGCAAGGCGATGCTGCAGGACCTGGCGATCCTCACCGGCGCCACGGTCGTCTCCGAGGAGGTCGGCCTCAAGCTCGACCAGGTCGGCCTGGACGTGCTGGGCTCCGCCCGCCGCGTCACCGTCACCAAGGACGACACCACGGTCGTCGACGGCGCCGGCAACTCCGAGGACGTCACGGGCCGCGTCGCCCAGATCAAGGCCGAGATCGAGAACACGGACTCCGACTGGGACCGCGAGAAGCTCCAGGAGCGCCTCGCGAAGCTCGCCGGCGGCGTGTGCGTGATCAAGGTCGGCGCCGCCACCGAGGTGGAGCTGAAGGAGAAGAAGCACCGTCTGGAGGACGCCATCTCCGCGACCCGCGCCGCGGTCGAGGAGGGCATCGTCTCCGGTGGTGGCTCCGCGCTGGTCCACGCCGCCAAGGTGCTCGAGGGCTCCCTCGGCAAGACCGGCGACGAGGCCACCGGTGTCGCCGTCGTCCGCCGCGCGGTCGTCGAGCCGCTGCGCTGGATCGCCGAGAACGCCGGCCTCGAGGGCTACGTCATCACCTCCAAGGTCGCCGAGCTCGACAAGGGCCAGGGCTTCAACGCCGCGACCGGCGAGTACGGCGACCTGGTCAAGGCCGGCGTCATCGACCCGGTCAAGGTCACCCGCTCCGCCCTGGAGAACGCCGCCTCCATCGCCTCCCTCCTCCTGACGACCGAGACCCTGGTCGTCGAGAAGAAGGAAGAGGAGGAGCCGGCGGCCGCGGGCCACGGTCACAGCCACGCCCACTGACGCACCGCAGCACGAAGGCCCGGCACCCCCTGGGGGTGCCGGGCCTTTCGGCGTCTACTGCTCCAACTGGTCCAGGGCGCCCAACTGCGCCATCAGCCCGAGCCGGTCGTACTGCCACCAGCCCTCGACGATCTTCCCGTCCTCGTCGCACCGGAAGATGGTCGCCCCGGTCATCACGACGTTCCGCCCCGTGGCGGGAAGCCCCATGAACTCACCGGTCTGGGTGCCGCGCCAGGTCCACCGGGTGCACACCCGGTCCCCGTCCGCGATCTGGTCCTCGACGTCGAAGGCGAAGTCGAAGCCGGCGCGCCACATGCCGATCTCCCGCCGTATGGCGTCCATGCCCATGGTGTCCTGCTCGTTGGCGGGATCGTGGTCGTGGTAGTTCTCGGCGATCAGGTCGTCGAGCGGCGGGAGATCGCCCTTGACGGCGATCGTCTCGAAGAACCGCCGTACGTTCGCCGCGTACAGCCGGTCGTCCCGCACCACGTCCAGGTCCGTGAAGGTCGGCATCTCCTCGCAGAGGGCCACCATCTCCCGGAAGATCTTGTCCGTCTCGGGCAGGTTCGAGTTCCGCATCGCCTCCTCGTACGACGGGAACTCCACGATCTCGATGAAGTGCGACGCGTCGGAGTGGTCCTTGCCGACCACGGCGTGCGTCGCCGTCCGCTTCCCCCTGGTCTGTTCGACCCATGTGTCCATCAGCCGGTTCATGTCGTCGAAACGGCTGGTCCTGCAGTCGATGAGCTGTACGAAGGTCATGGTGCTGCCTCCGGTCCGCCTGGGTCCGGTTGAACACCCCCATTCTCTGCCCGCCGGCGTCATCGGGCCATGCAGCGCTACTGCGCCCCTACTGCGGCCCGTACTTCCGCCCCGTCCGCGAGGTGATCCCGCCCAGCAGGGCCCTCGGCGTCACCTTCACGATCCCCATCAGGGCCTTGTACCGGGGGTCCGGGATGGAGAGGGACTTGCCACGGGCGAGATCACTCAGCGCCGCCGCCACCAGTTTGTCCGCGTCGAGCCACATCCAGCCGGGGATGTTGTCCGTGCCCATGCCGGCCCGCTGGTGGAACTCCGTGCGCACGAAACCGGGGCACAGGGCCATCAGGCGTACCCCGCTGCCCGCGAGATCCTTCGCCGCGCCCTGCGTGAACTGCACGACCCACGCCTTGGACGCGCCGTAGGTGCCGCGCGGGACGAAGGCGGCGACGGAGGCGACGTTGACGACACCCCCGCGGCCCCGCTCCCGCATCGCCTCCGTCGCCGCCGACGTCAGCCGGAGCACCGCCTCGCAGTGGACCTTGAGCATCTTCAGCTCGTCGGCCATGGGGACGTCGAGATAGTGGCCCTTGTTGCCGAAGCCGGCGTTGTTGATCAGCAGGTCGACGGGGTTCCTGCGGTCGGAGAGGCGGGCGGCCACCGTCTCGATGCCGTCGTCCGTCGCCAGGTCCGCCGTCACCACCTCCACCTCGACGCCGTGCCGGTCGTGGAGTTCGGTCGCCTGTTCGTGCAGCCGCTTGGTGTCCCGGGCCACCAGGACCAGGTTGTGCCCGTCCGCCGCCAGCCGCCGTGCGAACGCGGCGCCGATGCCCGCCGTCGATCCCGTAATCAGAGCCGTTGTCATGGCCCAAGCGTAGTTACCCGGAGGCAAGGGGTCCGATCCGCGGGCGGGCGGTGAGGGGGGTTCAGGTGCCGTACTTCTCGAGATACTTCCGCGCGTTGGCCAGCGCCTCCGGATGCAGTGCGTCCCCGGCCGCCAACAGCCTTGGCAGCAGCGTCCGTTCGGTGGTCACCGCGCGGAACTGCAGGGCCACCGTCACGTCGTGGGCGGGCCGGTGCACGATCTCGACCGGATCGCCGGACCGTATCTCGCCCGGCTCGATCACCCGCAGGTACGCCCCGGGCGCGCCCTTGCGCGTGAACCGCTTCACCCACCCCCGCTCACCCATGTGGCCCTGGAAGGTGCCGCACGGGATCCGCCCGCAGGTCACCTCCAGCACGACCCGGTCCCCGATCCGCCACCGCTCGCCGATCAGCGCGCCCGAGACGTCCAGGCCCTCGGTGGTGAGGTTCTCGCCGAAGGAGCCGTTCGCCAGCGGGCGCGCCAGCTCGCGCTCCCAGGCGTCCAGGTCCTCGCGCGCCATGGCGTACACCGCCTGGTCGTCCCCGCCGTGGTGCTGCCGCTTGCACACCGCGTCCCCGGCCAGCCCGCTCCCGCCGACTCCCTTGGGCCCGGGCGCGGCCACCCGCACCGGCCCCGCCACCGGCCGCTTGTCGATGCCGGTCACCCCCTCGGGGTTGTCCGTGTACGGCACGGCCCGCGCGCTGCCCAGATTCACCGACAGAAGCCTCATGACGGAAACGGTAGGCCGCCGGGTCTCAAAGCGTCGACCGATTATTCGGCGCCGTACCAAAGCCTCACTTATCCTTCGCCTATCCTCGAAGGGTGATCGAGGCCCGTCATCTCCGTGTCCTGCGCGCCGTCGCCACCACCGGTTCCTTCTCGGCGGCCGGACGCGCACTGGGCTGCACCCAGCCCGCGGTCAGCCAGCAGATGAAGGCGCTGGAGGCGTCGGTCGGCACCCCGCTGCTCGTCCGCAGCGGACGCGAGATGCGGCTCACCCAGGCGGGCGAGGCGCTCGTCCGGCACGCCGGCACCATCCTCGCGGGGCTCACCGCCGCCGAGGAGGAGATCGCCGCCATCGCGGGCCTGCGCGCCGGGCGGGTACGGCTCGTGTCGTTCCCCAGCGGCAGTTCCACCCTGGTACCGGCCGCGCTCGCGGCCCTGCGCGCGGCCCACCCCGGCACCCGGGTCTCCCTCGAGGAGGCCGAACCGCCCGCGTCGGTGGAGATGCTGCGCGAGGGCGAGTGCGACGTGGCGCTCGCCTTCCGGTACGAGGGCGCGGGCGGCCAGGAGGGGGAGTGGGACGACCTCGTCGTACGGCCGCTGCTGAGCGACCGGCTCGTCGGGCTCGTACCGGAGCGGCACCGGCTCGCCGGCGCCGGGTCCGTGGCCATCGGGGAGCTCGCGGACGAGCCGTGGATCGCCGGATGCCCGCGCTGCCGTGGACAGTTGGTGGAGGTGTGCGAGGGCGCCGGGTTCACCCCGCGGATCGACTTCGCGACCGACGACTACCCGGCCGTGGTCGGTCTGGTGGGCGCCGGTCTGGGCGTGGCGGTACTACCGCAGCTCGCCATCGAGTCCGTACGGCCACGCCACGCGCGCGTGCTGACGCTGCGGCCCGCGGTGCGGCGGGAGATCGTGGCGCTGACGCTGCCGGACCTCGCCCAGGTGCCGGCCGTCGCGGCGACCCTGGACCACCTCGCGCACGCGGCGGCCCGGCAGCCGTAGCGCGCGGGGCGAGGAGAGACGCGCGGGGGCGAGGAGAGACCGCGGGGGCGAGAAAAGAAGGGCACGCGTGCGTGCCCTTCTCGTCGGGAGCTCAGGGTCCGGGAGCTTGGAATCCGGAACGCCGAAACGTTCCTTCAGTTGTTCGGGACGCTGCCCGCGCCAGTGGCCCCCGCCGACACCAGCCGGTTCCGCGCCCGCCCCATGAGTTCTTCGCGCTCGTCCTCGGTCAGGCCGCCCCACACGCCGTACGGCTCTCTCACCGCCAGCGCGTGCGCCGCGCACTGCGCGCGCACGGGGCACCTCATGCAGACCTCCTTGGCCGAGTTCTCGCGAGCGCTCCGGGCCGCGCCTCGCTCGCCCTCCGGATGAAAGAAGAGCGAGCTGTCCACCCCGCGACAGGCAGCCAGCAGCTGCCAGTCCCACAGGTCCGCGTTCGGTCCGGGAAGGCGGGAGAAATCTGCCATTACGTGACCCCTTGTAGCCGTTCTGAGCGGATACGGTGCCCACGACCGTACATCTCTCATCTAAGGAGATGAAAATATGACTCATTGCGAATCTAGCCTCAGACACCAGCAGATGGGAAGAAATAGGGCTGAATGGGGCACTGGTTGTGATGAAACGTTGAGGGTCGGCTCCGCATGTCTGCGCCGTGTCCGCTCCCTCACGTAGAGTGCCGAAGATGGCACACGGCCCCGTAACTCTTTCGAGTGACCGTCGTTGAGAGTGCGGAGGCGGTTGAAACAAGAAGTGCTCGGGCTAGTGTCCGAGACAGTCGACCGCACAGGTGACGATTTCGTACCAGCCTGGAGGCTCAAGGTGACGTGCATCAGCTGCGGAGGGCGGCCATGACATCCGTCCTCGTCTGCGACGACTCCCCGCTTGCCCGAGAGGCGCTCCGCCGCGCGGTCGCGACCGTGCCCGGCGTCGAGCGCGTGACGACCGCGGCCAACGGCGAGGAAGTCCTCCGCCGCTGGGGCGCCGACCGCTCGGACCTGATTCTGATGGACGTACGCATGCCCGGACTGGGCGGCGTCGAGACCGTGCGCCGGCTGCTGTCCGCCGACCCAGGCGCGCGCATCATCATGCTGACCGTCGCCGAGGACCTGGACGGTGTCGCTCTCGCGGTCGCCGCCGGGGCGCGGGGCTACCTTCACAAGGACGCCTCCCGCGCGGAGTTGCGCGCGACCGTGACGCAGGCGCTCGCCGACCCGACCTGGCGGCTCGCCCCGCGGCGGCTGCGGTCCGCCGAGATGGGGGCGGCGCCGACGCTCACCGCGCGGGAGATCCAGGTGCTCGAAGGGATGAGCCACGGACGGTCCAACGCGGAGATCGGGCGGGAGCTGTTCCTGTCGGAGGACACCGTGAAGACGCACGCTCGGCGGCTGTTCAAGAAGCTGGGCGCGTCGGACCGGGCGCATGCCGTGGCACTCGGCTTCCGGTGGGGTCTGGTTCGCT